>JALVXC010000062.1 GCA_027038275.1 Campylobacteraceae bacterium
GGAGACTTGGGCTGTTTTTTACTATTAGCTTTTTTTGTGTTTTATATTACTTTAAGGGTTTTGGGAACTTTTTTTAGTTGATTCGCTTGGATAGGGGTGGTTTGGGTGGTATAGTTAGAATTTCTGGTCTAATTTTTTGTATCTTTACAGAGGGTTAGATTTGGTATATAATAGCGTAAAATATTAAAATCGTAGATGTGATTATGTTACACGCCAAAACCAAATATCGCATAATTTATAACTTCCATATAGTATAAATCGAGATTTGATGTGTGACATGGTCACACCTACGTATATTTAAAAGGAAAATTATGAATCCAAATTTTGAGATAAAAGACAAAAACATTATTTATAATATTTTAGACAAAGCAGAGTACGGAACATTGGCTCTTTGTGTAGAGAATAGACCCTACGCTGTACCTCTTAACTTTGTACGTATAGAAGATGACATCTATTTTCATGGTGCTTTAAAAAACAAAAAGATGAAGATATTAGAACAAAACCCCAACGTTTCATTTTCAGTAGTAGAGAACTATGCACTTATAGACTCTGATTTCTCTAGTACAGATGGCTTAGCGTGTCCTGCTACACAGTTTTTTAAGTCAGTTAGTATTGATGGAGTAGCAGTAGTTGAAGAGAGTAGAGAGGTTAAGGCAGAGGTTTTTGAGATTTTTATGCAAAAGTTTCAACCTAAAGGTGGCTACAAACCATTTAGTCATAGCGACTATGACAAAGCTTTAAAGGCTACAGCTTTAGTTAAGATAGAGGTAGAAAAAATCACTTGCAAGTTTAAATTTGGTCAGCATCTTAATGAAGAGCGATTTAATATGATAGTCTCTGCTCTGTTAGAGCGTGGTACGCAGATAGATAGAGAGACTGTTGAGATTATGAGGGAACAATATTCTATAAAATAGAGATGCTTAAGTCTAAATTGGTTACACTTTCACAAATAAACCAATAAAGGAGAGCATCATGAAACCATTTTCATACACTACACAAATCACTCAAAGATTTTCTGCTCTTCTTCTCTCTTTTTTTCTGCTTAGCCTCTAAGCAACTTACTTAAATTTTATAGATTCCTTGATTGGATGACTAACCTTAATTGCTTACGTAGGTGTGACCATGTCACACGTCAAGAGGAATTTTAGATTATAATTACAATTTAAATTACGTTATATCTTTAATATAGATTTGACGTTCGACACGGTCGCACCTACGGAGAATATATGTAAAAATAATAGAGAAAAAATTATGAAAAAAATAAATGAAACTAACAAATGGAATCCAACTATCTACAATAAACATACTGCTTTTGTCTCACAAATGGCATTTTCTGTGGTAGATTTACTTGACCCTAAAAAAGGAGAAAGAGTTTTAGATGTAGGTTGTGGAGAGGGGACTTTAGCTATAGAGATAGAAAAAAGAGGGGCAAAGGTTATTGGTGTAGATACTAGCAAAGAGATGATAGAGCAGAGTAAAGCTAAAGGTATAGAGGCTTATGTTTGTTCAGCTACAGATTTACCGTATGATAAAGAGTTTGATGCTGTTTTTTCTAATGCAGTATTACATTGGGTAAAAGATGCAAAGTCTGTTGTGCAAAATATAGCTAAAGTACTTAAAAATGGTGGGCATTTTGTCTGTGAGTTTGGAGGTGAAGGTAATGTCTATTATGTAGTATCTGCAATGCAAGAGGTATTTGAAAAACATCCTGAGTTTGGAGAGTTTAATAACCCTTGGTATTTTCCTAGTGTAGAAGAGTATAGAAGAGTTTTAGAGTTGGAGGGGTTTAGGGTAGAGTATATTGAGAATATTCCTAGACCTACACCTATGGACGATATAGCTAATTGGTTAGATATTTTTGCTAATGGGGTGACAAAACATTTAACAAAAGAGCAGTTTGAGGTTTTTAAAAAAGAGTGTAGAGAGATATTGAAAGAGAGTATCTATAGTCAAGAAGAGGGTTGGGTATTGGATTATAGACGGTTGAGAGTAAGGGCTGTAAAAATATAAATTCTCTTTAACTTGTTCCATATCAGAGGATATAGAACTAGAAAAAACAACCTACCTTCTCAAATGCTTCCGAACAATATCTAAAATCATCTCCTCATGGGTTTTGCCTGTATTGATATGGTAGCATCTATAGAAATAGCCATACCCTAAACCAGGGACTAAGTTTGCTTCAAGAAAGTGGGGTACACCATTTTCATCCATTCTAATGTCTACTCTTCCATACCCTCTAGCACCTAATGCCTTAATGGCGTTTAGTGCTAAAGTTGATACTCTCTCTTTGGTCTCTCTGTTTTCGATTTTTAGAGAAAGCTCTTTGTCTGCAACTTTGTCAGCAAAGCCTAAGATTCTGTCACCATTGCTATTGAGTTGGGCTAAAAGCTCTGTTGGGTATATATTGTAGGAGTTGTTTTCAAAATCCTCTATAATAGCAACTGTGTACTCTTTTCCACTTAGATACTGCTCAACCAAAGAGGATGTATGTTGCTCTTTAAATATAGACTCTACCTTTTTTTGATACTCTTCATAGTTGTATACCAAAGAGTTCTCATCTATGCCTCTTGAGTCTCCCTCAAATAGAGGCTTTATAAAGAGAGGAAAGGGTAGTGGAAGTTCATCTTTTCTATATTGGTCTGGTTTTGCAATAAAAAATGGAGCCGTCTTTAAACCACTCTTTTGAACAATCTCTTTTGCCTTGCTTTTATCAAACTCTAACTCAATAGCCTCTTTGGGAGAGCCTGTATATAAGATGTCATGTTTATCTAAGAACTCAGGAAACCATATTTTTTTATTAGAGTCTCTCTTGACACTATCTTTTTCAAAACCTAGATACTTAATACCAGAAAAGACTAAATCAGGACTATTTGCTATAAGCTTTTCTAAATCTTTTTTCTCTTCAATAACAAAAGTATTTACTTTTTTATAGTGTTTTTTTAAGATTTTATAGAGATTATGTAGCGTTTTTTGTGGAATTAAATTTAAGTTTCCAATAGGAGTAGTTACAATTTCAATATATTTTTCCTTTTTCATAAATATGATAATATCATAAATGTTCTATAAAGTTGAACAATTTAGTATAAATAGTGTAATAATTGTGAAAAAGACTAGTTATTTACCTTTTTCATTGCTTCAAACCAATCTCTTGTAAAGTGCTTTTTAATATATTGTTCAGAGTGAGGTACAAAACAAGCTGCACAATTTTGATGAATAGCACTATCTGAGATATATTGGCTTCCATCTTTTGAGTTAATGCCACAGGTAGAAAAGAGGGTTCTCTTTTCTACTTGTTTAAAACCCTCATCTTTAAATCTAAAGTTAGGACAAGCACAAAAATAGCAGTTTAACTCTTTGTTGTCATG
>JALVXC010000063.1 GCA_027038275.1 Campylobacteraceae bacterium
GTCTTTGGGTCTTTATGAAGATGATGAATGTTTTAGCTATTTATGATGTTGAGGCACTTTTTGCCTTTAAAGAACAGATTGGGGATATGATGGGAATAGATATTTGAGTTGTGTAGAAAGGTATGGTCTATAACATATTTATCATATAAAAAATAAACTTAAAATAACGATAAACAATAAAATTATTCTAAAATATTGTGATATACTTTTAAATATAAATTTAGTTAAATATTGTTTGGTATAAAAAATGAGTAGTTATGTTTTAAAATTATTTCTGTTGTTGTTATTTATATCAGCAAAACTCTTTGCTACCTCTATAACAGTAGATAACTATACAAATAATCTCTCTTTGTTAGAACATAGTGAAGTTGTATTTGATAATAGCTCATTAGAATTTAAAGAGATACTAAATAAAAAACTATTTAAACCATATAATAAATCTCATTTCAATTCAGGCATATCAAATAGTGTATGGATAAAATTTAACCTAAAGAACTCTTCTAACTCTACAGTAAAAAAGGTATTGGTTTTTAGCTCTCCACTTATAGAGTCCATTGAATTATATAATGGATTAAATAGTCAGCCTATCTTAATAGGTCTCTCTTTTAAACAGCCTCAACATCGTACTCTCTCCTACTATTACGATATTGTATTAGCTCCCCAAAGCAAGATGGACTACTATATAAAAATAGAAACTTACTATACCCCTCTTAGTTTTGCAATAACATTAGAAGATAAAAACCTATTTTTAAAAGATGATATGCATAAACAGTTTGTTAATATATTGCTTATTGGTATGCTTGTTGCTTTAATGTTGTATGCCGTAGTTTTAGCTTTCTATTCAAAAGATAGAAGTTACTTCTACTATGCACTATATCTATTTTTTATTATCTATCAGCAGTTTACTTATGTTGGTTTAACGCAGATTTATCTACCTTTTAATTTTATTGTTTTCGATATGAAATTGGCTATCTTTAAGATAGGAACACTTATGTTAGCCTCAGCACTCTTTGCAATGAGCTTTTTAAAAACTAAAGATATTCCTTGGTTACATAGACTCTATAAAGGTGTTTTGCTTTTGATTACCCTGGAGATGTTTATCTTTAGTTTGCCAAGCTTTTACAATATACAAGTTATTATTTTAACAGGTGCGGTATTTATTGTCTTTAATGTTTTTGGAGGGATTGTTGCTTATAGAAGTGGGCATAAAGAGGCTAGACTTTTTATTGTTGGTTTTGGAACAGTCTTTGTCTCCTACTCTTTAATGATTATTGATGGACTAGGGTTAGCCTCTGTAATTCATCACTTTCCTAATTTGCTTATGTGGTGTTCTGTCATAGAAGCATTAGTACTCTCATTAGCTTTTTCAGACAGATATAAACTCCTACAAGAGGCAAAAGAGAAGATAGATAGAGAGTTGTTAGAGAGTTTAAAGAGTAGAGAAAAGATAATAAAAGATGAGGTGACAAAAAAGACACTTTTACTTAATCAAGCCTTGAAATCAAAAGAGCTATTGCTTAGAGAGTTGCATCATCGTATTAAAAATAACTTACAGATTATCCTCTCAATGATTCGTCTACAGAGTGATAAAATTAATGATAAATATATAGTAGAGAAGTTTGTAAGGTTAGAAAATAGAATTAATGCCATAGCAAAGACCTATAATTTACTCTTGTTAGATGATAATTTAGAGGCTATAGATATGCATGAGTATATCAATGCACTACTTTTAGATTTAGCAAAGTCTATGTGTGAAGTTGATTGTAATATTGAAGTAAAAACTAATATCTCTGCTGAACTTCCTTTGCGAGAGTCAATCTATATAGGTATTATTATTAATGAGTTAGTAACAAATGCCTATAAGTATGCGTTTGATGGAGGAGGGGGAGAGATTTTTATCTCTTTTAAACAAAAAGATAATAGGTTTGTATTAAGAGTAAGAGATAATGGAAAGGGGTTTGTATATAATAATGAGAGTAAGTCTCTAGGTTTAAAACTGATACACGCTTTAGTTATACAGCAGTTAAGAGGAGAGATAGAGATGATAACTGATGAGTCAACACAATACACAATAAGGTTTAATCTATGAGTGCAAAGATACTAATTGTAGAAGATGAAGCCATTGTTGCTATGGAGATAGAGGGTTATCTTGTTAAGTTTGGGTATGAGATTGTAGACATTTGCACTACTGCTGATGATGCCTATAAAAGAGCTATAGAGAGTGATGTTGATTTAATATTAATGGATATTTATCTTATGGAGGGTGATGGCATTGATGCTTCTATGAGAATTAGACAAAAAAAAGATGTTCCTATTGTATTTTTGACAGCCCATATAGATGAAGAGACTATAGAGAGGGCTATTAAGTCTAATCCCACAGCATATTTAACAAAACCATTTAATCGTCAAGAGCTTTATGCTGCTGTTAAAATAGGTTTAGAATCTTATTCTCAAAAAGATAAATCCATAGGAGATATAGTTTTAGACCATGAATTTAGTTTTGATACAAAGAATCTTCAACTTATCTGTTGTGGGCAAGAGGTTCATTTAACTAAAAAAGAGAGAGAGCTATTGATACTTTTTTTAAATAATAAAAATAGATTTATCTCTTTTATGTCTATGGAGTATGAGCTTTGGCCAGATAAACCAAGTAGTGCAAATAGAAGAAGAACGCTAATTAGCCGTCTCCGTGCAAAATTAAAGCATAGATTTATAGATACTTACTCTTCTGAAGGGTATATTTTTAAAATTTAGTACTATTTAATAATATTAAAAAATATTTTCTAAAAAATCTATTTTGTAACGTTTTTGTAACGATACTGTTTTATACTATTGAAATGGCAATAAAATATAAATTTTATTATTTTATGTTTTGCCTAATTTTAATAAAAGGAAAAATAGATGAAAAAGAATATTATTTTAAGCTCTATTACAATAGTTGCATTAGCATCTTTGATTGGTTGTGGAAGTAGCAGTAGTGGAGACTCTTCTACTACAGGACATTTAGTAGACTCTGCTGTTAGTGGAGCAAGTTATAGTTGTGGTGATGTAAATGGTACAACAGATAAAGATGGGACATTTACATGTAAGAGTCTACCTGTAACTTTCTCTATTGGAAGTGTAAAACTGGGTACTATCTCATCTCTTCCAAGTGATGGAAAAATATACCCACAAGATTTAGCAGGAGTAAAAAGAAGTGATACAAACAATACAAAAGTAAAAAAACTAGCACAGTTTCTTCAATCTTTAGATAAAGACCATAATGCCTCTAATGGTATAACAATAGATTCAGCTTTAGC
>JALVXC010000064.1 GCA_027038275.1 Campylobacteraceae bacterium
AGCTTGGAGAGTCAAAAGAGTATCCTTTTAATCAAGATATCCAGACACCTTATTTTTCAGGAAGAGTCATAAAAAAAGCTCCTTTTTCAAAAGAGGTTCAAGTTGTGTTCAATGGTACTCTTCGTCAAATTTATGAAAATATCATAAAAAGACGACTCAAAGTTAATCAACTTGACCCAGATGCAAATTTAGTACAAATCTCTTTTCAAGACACCATACCTAAACGTGCCAATAAATATGTGAACAGTTTAATTAAAATATATATAGAAGAGAGTCTAAAGAAAAAAGGTGATATAAATCAAAAGATTTTAAGTTTTTTAGATGTGCAACTTAATGCTCTAAAGAAAAAGTTAGAGAAATCTGAAGAGGAGTTAGAAAACTATAAAGAGTATAGTAGTATTGAGCCAAATATTCAACTCCAAGACTCTTTTACTAAACTTAGTGGTATAGATTTGGAGTTGTCAGAGTTAACATTAAAAGAGAAACTTGCTAAAAATCTTCTTACTTTTGTATTAAACAACAGAAACCTTGATGCTATTGGTCCTACCCTTTTAGAGTTTAATGACCAAGCAACTATTAAATTTATAGATACGCTAGAGAACCTACAAGCCCAAGAGGAGGATTTGAAGGCTGAATATACAGATAAATACCCTAAACTGATTAATATAAGAAAGAAGATTAAACGTATAAAATATAAAATTCTTTTAAATATTAAAAATCTTAAATCTACACTTACAGAAAAACGTGTTAATCTTGAAAAGCAAAAAGCTAAATATGAGAAGATTCTTCAAGAGCTTCCTCAACAAGAGAACAAACTCATCTCTCTAAAGAGAGACTATGAAGTAAACTCAAAGATGTATACCTATCTACTTGAAAAGAAATCTGAAAATGAGTTAATTAAAGTTGCTGTAGCACCTGATTATGAGATAATTGACAAAGCATATACCTCAGATATACCTGTTAAACCTAGACGACTAATACTACTAATTGCCTCGGCTATAGTTGGTCTACTATTTGCTCTATTTATCTCTTTAATTCGTGCATTACTTATAGATAAAGTTGCTACAAAAAAAGAGATTGAACTTATGAGTAGGCTTCCTATATATGGTGTTATTCCTTTCTATAAAAATGCCCTCTTTGCTACAGCTTCACTTAAAGAGGCTTATCATAAATTAGCTACCAATCTACATGTATTTAAGCATGATAAAGATGGGAATATTGTTCTAATTACATCAAAAAATAGAGGAGAGGGGAAAACAACAACTGTTGTTAGCCTTGCAGGTGCATTTAACAATGCAAACTTTAAAACTGTTATTGTTGATTTGAACCTAAAAAATCCAACACTACATACGCACTTTGGAATTGCACCTCAATATGCAGGTATAAGTACATACTTAAGCAAACAAGACAATATTGGAAATATTATCTATACTACTGACTATAATAATTTAGATATTGTACCCTCTGGACCTGTGCCACCAAATCCTTATGAGTTATTACTCTCAAAAAGGCTATCTGAACTTCTTGATTTTCTAAGGGTAAGATATGACTATATTATTATAGATACAGCCTCATATGACAATGCCATAGAGACACTAGCTATAATGAAACTAACTACTATGAATCTTGTTATGATACAAGAGGGAGTCTCAAAAAAATCAACCATTGTAGAGCTAGAGAAGATTGTTCAAGAGAGAAATATCTCTAATGTTGGCTTGGTACTCAAATCTATTGTTAAAGAAGAGAAACAAAAAGGTGCACATATCTTAATTAATAATATTACAGCTTCTTTGACACAATAAATAACATAAAACAATATATATGATAAAATTTCACAAAGGAGCTGTAATGAAAAGAGAAGTAACTCTATTTATAAACTCATTAACTTCTGGTGGAGCAGAACGTATTTTAGCTATTGTTGCTACAGAGTTAGTAGCACAAAAGATAAAAGTTAATCTACTCTGTATTGAAAAGGATAGTGTCTATGAACTACCAAAAGAGATAGAAATCACCTACCTCTCTAATCTTAGTAAACATGATAGCAATCTAAAGAAGTTCCTCTATCTACCACTGTTGGCACTTAGGCTTAAAAGATATATAAAAAGAAATCAAACTCCATTAATCCAAAGCCATATCTACAGAGCAAACTTTACCAATCTTTTAGCAAAACTATTTGGAGCAAAACATCAAGTTCAAGTAGTTGAGGTAACAAATATTGGAAATTTAAAAGATGGAGGGTTTGCAAAAAAGGTTAACTTCTATCTTATAAAACTTCTCTATAGATATGCTAACAAAGTTATATTTATCTCTCAAAAGATGAGAGAGGAGTTTTTAAAAAACTTCCCTTATGTTGATAACTACTGTGTTATTAACAATCCACACGATATAGAGAAGATTGAGCAACTCTCACAAGAAAAAATAGAAGATTTTACTTTTCTAAAAAATAAAAAGTACCTCATAACAGTAGGTAGGCTCTCTCCTGAAAAACGACTCCATAGTGTTATTGATACACTAAAAGAGTTAGATGAAGAGGTTGAGCTACTTATTCTTGGTGATGGAGTAGAAGAGCAGAGCCTTAAGAGCTATACTAAAGAGCAAAATCTACAAAGAAGAGTTCACTTTTTAGGAAGAGTTGATAATCCATTTAAATATATTAAAGCCTCTGATATATTTATTTTGGCATCAGAAGGAGAGGGTTTTCCTAATGTTATTATTGAATCTATGATTTGTGGTATACCTGTTATATCAACAGATTGTCTAACAGGTCCTAGAGAAATTCTTGCCCCATCAAGCGATATTAACTTTCAATTAAGAGAAGGAATTGAAGTGGCTAAATATGGTATTTTATATCCTATAGATAATACTAATACTCTTATAGAGGCTATTAATCTTCTTCTTTTAGAGAGAGAACTATACTCTATATATCAAAAAAATGCCCAAATTGAGGCACAAAGATATAGTGTTAAAAATATTATAAATCAATACAAAGAGACGTTATGTGTGGATTAGTAGGATTTTTATCGAACCAACCATTAAAAGAGTGCTTAGAGGAGATGATAGCCTCTCAAAATCATAGAGGTCCAGATGACAGTGGTAGCTATATAGACAAAAGAACAGGCGTTCACCTAGGACACAATAGACTCTCTATTCAAGATATATCCTCTAGTGGACATCAACCCTTTATCTCTGATTGTAAGCAGTATGCTATCGTCTTTAATGGAGAGGTCTATAACTTTAAGGAGATTAGAAGAGAGCTAAAATCGTTAGGATATACCTTTTGTTCAAATTCAGATACAGAGGTTATTTTGTATGCATATAAAGAGTGGGGAGTTGAATCAGTTCAAAAATTTATTGGCATGTTTGCCTTTGTTATCTACGACATGCCAAAGCAGAAGCTCTTTTTAGTTCGAGATAGAGCTGGGGTTAAGCCTCTATATTACTATGATAATGAAGAGAGTTTTATCTTCTCTTCTGAGATTAAACCATTTCACAAACACCCAAACTTTAAAAAAGATATAAACAGAGAGATTTTACCATTCTATTTTCAGTTTGGCTATATTCCTGCTCCACACACCATCTACCAAAACTGCTGCAAGCTTCAACCTGCCCACTATATGGAGTATGACTTAACAACTAAAAGCTATGCTATTTACAAATATTGGGACATCTACGACTTCTATCTTATGGATAAGTTTACTAAGAGCCAAGAGGAGATTAAAAAGGAGTTAGAGGCACTCTTAATTGACCGTTGTCAGTTAAGATTGGTCTCTGATGTACCTGTAGGAGTCTTTTTAAGTGGTGGCTACGATAGCTCAACCGTTACAGCACTTCTACAAAACCATCAAGTAGAGAGACTAAAAAGCTTTACTATTGGTTTTAAACAAGAGGAGCTAAATGAGGCAGAAGATGCAAAAAAGATTGCTAAATTTTTAAACACTAACCATACAGAAGCCTACTTTAGCGAAGAGGAGATGTTAAAACTAATAGAGGAGCTACCTTTCTACTATGATGAACCATTTGGAGATGACTCTGCACTCCCTACTATATTGGTCTCTAAACTAGCAAAACAGGAGGTAACAGTAGCACTATCTGCTGATGGTGGAGATGAGATTTTTTTTGGCTATAGTAAATACTTTGCACTAAAGAAGATAGTAGAGCTAAAAGAGAGCTCTCCTTTGAAGTATGCTCTTTTAACATGGGGAATTAATCTACTCAATGAGACTACTATATCTTCTATTAACAGAGTTCTTCCAAAGTCAAAAAGACAAAGCAATGTAGCAGTGAAGTTTAATAAGTTTAAAAATATGCTAAATGCAAAATCTCCAAAAGAGATGTTTATTCGAGCCTCCTCTAAAGTAGAGCCTGACTTTTTAGATACTATCTTAATAGATGGTAGATTTAAAGCGTTTGAGACAACCAATTTTAGAGAGTTTGAGCGACTAGAGAGTGCTGATATATCAGAACAGATGATGGCAATGGACTATAAAACTTTTATGGTAGATGATGTTTTATGCAAAGTAGACAGAGCTACTATGTCCACCTCGTTAGAGGGGCGTGAGCCTCTCTTAGACCATAGATTAGCAGAGTATATGGCTAGAGTTCCTGCTAATTTAAAATATAAAGAGAAAAAGGGAAAATATCTACTCCGAGAGGTATTAAAAGAGTATATTCCTACAGAGATGACCGACAGAGCTAAAGCTGGTTTTACTGTTCCTCTAAAATCGTGGTTACTAAATGAGTTAAAACAGAGGGCTATTGATGCTTTAGAGAGTTCTATTTTAAAAGAGGATGCCATTTTTAAAGAGCATGAGCTTCAAAAGATTGTTGAAAAACTAAAAATAGGTAAGGTTGAAAATCCTACTTTTATTTGGTTAGTTATGGTCTATGTTATGTGGAGAGAGAGGTGGAAATAGATACCTCTCTCTAAAAAAATATTATTGTGAGCTAAGTGCTAAGTTGTCATAGTCTCCACCAGAAGTTGTAAATAGTGTAATACCAAGCAACTCATTATCTGGTTCAAGTAATCTTAGTTCCTTTTCAATATTAATTTTATAGTGAATAAACATATGTGAACCACCTCCAATAGAAGATGTACCAACATAGTAATCACTTGGAGCAGGATGAGTTTGAAGATACCCATTAGCTGATACAAATGGTCCACGATGACCAGGAAGTACATTTCCATAAGGTCCACGAATAATCTGTTTTCCACTAGGAAGTGTATGGTTTAACCAAGAAGCAAACTCAATACGACGTTCACCAAACTTAGTATTAGCTTTTACTCCAAATGCAAACACATGTGAAGAGACACCTATCTTCATGTCTAACTCTAAAAATTTTAACTTTTTATCTGGATTTCCAAAGTTATAGTAGTACCCTGCATAGTTTAATCCACCATGGTAATCAGCATAGGTACGAAGAGAGTGCTCTCCATTTACCCACTCTTGTCTCTCTTTATGACCTACTGCTAAATCAATAGCCCCAACATTTAAAAGCTTCATCTCTCTTCCTGAAACACGAACCCATCTTGGGTCAATAGTACCACTTTCAAAATCATCATAGATTACTCTAACTGGTTCTGTCGGTACAATAGTAAATGGAACTGTCTCTTTAAGTTCAGTATCGAAATATGCTCTTAGCTCATAATCTCCTGCTTCAACTCCATTAAATGAGGTTTGTCCTGTAACAGTACTGTTTGTATCTCTCCACTCAATGGCACTCTCTTTTTCATTGTCTGCTCCCACAGGAAATATACCAATCCAATCAGTCGCCTGACCACTCATATTGGCAAAGTTTACGTGTAGAAGTTCAAATGGCTCATAGTTATCTTTCTCTAGGCTTATATTTAACTCTCCTGAAACTGGTATTTCAACAACAAAAGAGCTATTTGCCTCTAAATTAAATGAGTTTTGGAAAAATGCCCTAACATCATACTCACCTACAGGAAGTGGTGCAAAAGTTTTTGTACCAGAAATGTTACCTTCTGTCCACTCCCATGCTACAACATTATCCCAGTCATTACTACTACCTTTAGGGTAAATTCCTATCCAATCATCATTAGCCCCAGACATATTATCAAAGTTAACAACAATCTCTTCATTTGGTAGGTAACTTGTTTTTGTAGTTGCAACAGATGTAGTAATATTAGTATCATTATTCTCCTCTACAACTATCTGCTTACTAGCCTCTAGGTCAAAAGAGTTTTGAAAAAATATTCTAATATCGTAAGTTCCAGCAGGAAGAGGTGTAAAACTCTTTGTTCCAGAGATTTGACCTCCTGTCCATGCCCACTTTACTACATTCTCCCAATCATTAGTACTACCTGTTGGATATATTCCAATCCAATCTTGCTCATCCCCTAACATATTATCAAAGTTAACTATAATATGTTCATTTGATTGATAGATATCTTTATTTGTATCTATTGTTGCTGTAGCATTTGCTGAACTTAGCACAGAGACAATAAAAAATATTATCGATACAACTTTTTTTATCATGTTTTATCCTTTAAATTATAATACTATTTGTTAAATAGTATTATATTATATTAAAACAAAGGTTAAAACCTGCTTAACTAAAATATTTTTATTTTTATAATTTTATATTTATTTATTAAAAATATTTTTATATTTTTGCATAATATTCTCTTTGCTATAGCGTTGAATGGTTCTTTTTATTATCTTCTCTCTATTAAACTCTATAGATGAAGCCTTTTGAATCTTTTTGGCTAATGCTTTACAATCATGATAAGGTGCAAGAAGACCATTAACCCCCTCCTCTACTATCTCTGTAATTCCTCCTAGTGAAGCAAAGGCGACAATAGGAAGCCCTAATAGGTTTGCTTCTAGTAGAACATTAGGAAACCCCTCTCTTTGAGAGGTAAGCAAAAATAAATCTGCTCTTTTCATATATATATATGGATTGGGTTGATGTCCTAAAAATGTAACTCTCTCTTGAAGATTAAGTTTTATTGTTAACTCTTTTAAAAATGACTCCTTTTCACCTGAACCAATAATAGTTAGATGGTATTGAGTAGGTAGATAAGTTAGTGTCTCTAACATAAAATGGTGTTTTTTCTGTTCACGCAACCTAGATACACTCAAAAGATTTATTTTGTTTTTATCGAAGCTATGAAGAGACTCCCCTTTTGCCAAACTCTCTACCTTCTCTACATCAATAGGATTATTGATTAAGACTACTTTATTGGTCTTAAAATAGTTATTTAAAATATCCTCTCTCATATCTTCTGATTGAGCAACAATCGTATTATAGTTTTGATATGTATATCTATAGAGGAAATCAAATAGTTTTGGATATTTAGAGAGGCTATTTTCAATACTCACTATATTTGTCTCTCTTGCTATCCATTTAGTTTGAGGCAAAAGTAATTTCATAATAGGTAAAAAAGGGGCTAATGCAAGATTAAGATGTCCAATTCCTGAAAAGACCACATCTGGAGAGATTTGCTTAACTATCTTTAGACACTTTGGCATACCCTTTGAGACTGAAAGTCTATCTAATTTATGTAGCTTAATATCAGAAGATAACTCTTTACGAAGCTCTCCACTATCTTTAAATAAAATAAGATGAACCTCAAAGTTTTGAGTAGCAGAGTAGTTTAAAATAGTTAACATCATTCTCTCTGCACCACCTATCTCTAGGCTATAACTTAATCCTACTAGTACTTTTTTATCTTTACTCATCATAGTTTATAAAACTCTGCTGTTGCACCACTAATATAGGTTATCTTATCTAGCAGTTCTATGTTATCTCTCCATACAGTACAAGAGGCATTACCATATATAACATAGACATCATTTTCAAAATTATCTTTTTGCTTCATAATATTATCAAAAACCTTTTGCATAACTACCTCATCAAAAGGGTTAAAAAAGTAGATTAAAGAGGTATCTTTTGGTAAAGTATATGCTGTTGCATCTTCATAGATAGACTCAACACCATCTACACCTAATGCTTTAATATTTTTTTGAGCAGACTCATGTAACTCTTTAGCAAACTCTACTCCAATAGCTCTTTTAAAACCTAACTTTTTAGCATGTATAATCGCTGCACCCTTACCACTACCAAAATCTACAAATAGACCCTTGTTAAGTGGTTTTTCTATTGCTCTTTCCAAATCATCTAAAAGTTGAGATAAAAAGTCTATAGAGGTAGAGACCAAAGCTGTACCGTGCTCTTTATACTCTCCTTTACGTGTTAAATCATAGATATTTTGTGTTGAAAAATCAACCCCTTTAATTTTGTAGTATAGTCTCTGTCCCATCTTTCTAATTGTAGGAAAAATTCCATTGTCTCTTAATGATTTAAAGAAAATAGATATTTTATATGATAGCCTATTTTCATGTGACATATCTGCATTTGTGTGTGTTTTTCTCATTTGTAACTCTTTCTTAAAGTATTATTATATCAATTATGACATAATTTATCTTTTTAGTATATTATTTTTTATGATTTTATGTTAAAATATCGCTATATCTTTTAAAAGGCTAAAGCCATTATGAAACATTTTTTAATCTCTATAGATAAACAAGATAAAGAGCTTAATATTATTGAATACTCTAATCAAATTAATATTATTAATAATAAAAATTTTTTAATACTCTTTGATGGAGAGATACCTAACCTATTAGAGGAGTATAGAAAAAGAGGGGTCAGTGTTATAAATGCCATAGAGGGTGCTTTCTCAATTATAATTTATGATAAGGTAGAAGAGAAAATTTTTATTGCTAAAGATAAGGTAGGAATTAAACCTCTATATTATGCAAATACCGATAAAAATCTTATTGTTGGAACTCACCTAAAGAGATTTTCAAAAGTTAAAAGTTTTCAAGCAGATATTAACCCTTCTACTCTTGGAGAGTATCTACAGTTTGGTTTTATACTACAACCCCATACAATTTTTAAAGATGCATATAAAGTGTGTGCAGGAGAGATTATCTCTTTTAGCATAGATAACAATTTTACTCCTACTTCACAAAAGTATTGGTCACTTGAAGCATGTTATAAAGAAGAGAAAAGACTCTATAGTGAAGATGAAGTACTAGAAAAGATAGATAAAAAACTTAATAGTATTATTGAGAAAGAGACTAAATCATCTAACTTTGGACTCTCTCTCTCTGGTGGTTATGACAGCTCTACTCTTGTTGCTATGGCACAGAAACAATCAGATAAAAAGATAGATACCTTTACCATTGGCTTTAATGATGAACAGATAGATGAAGCTCCTTACGCAAAAAAGATAGCTGACTTTTTAGGAACTAATCACCATGAGTACTACTTTAATGAGAGTGATGCTTTAGAGATAATTCCTAAAATAGCTGAAATATTTGATGAACCTTTTGCTGACTATGCTGCCGCACCTACAATTATTACAACCCAACTTCTAAAACAAGAAGGTATCGAAAAACTCATAGCAGGAGATGGTGGAGATGAGGTCTTTGCTACAGCTGAAAATGTGCAGAGTTTTGAGTATCTACAAAAGAGTCCTAAACTACTTAAACAGACTATAGCTAAAATACTCAATAGCATTAAAGTTGAAAAGTTACCTTACCTAAAAGAGTACAATAATCTACCAATTAAACAACATAAACTATATCAACTATTGATGGCTAATAGTATACCTCAAATGGTCTATAGTCGTAATACTCTCTTTTTAGAAGAGGAGTTAACTCACAATATAAAAGAGTATTATCCTCTTTCATATAACAGCTTTGACAATATAGAGTTTACAAACTATGCCCAAACTGTTGATGAGGTTATCGGCTCATACTTTAAAACTACTATGGTCGATGGAGAGCTAGTTAAGAGTTATTCAACTACAAACTATTTAGATATTACCCTTGCAACACCATTTCTTAATATTGAGCTTATTGAACAGATGGCAAGAGTTCCCTCTTCTTTAAAAATTAAAGATGGCATAAAAAAATATCTTCTAAAAGAGATAGCCCATAGCTACATTACAAAAGAGCTTATGGAGCGTCCTAAAGCAGGTTTTGCAATACCTTTTTCAGAGTGGATGAGAGGTGGTTTAAAAGAACTTTTATATTCACAGATTAATCAACAAAGGTTAGATAAAGATAATATCTTTTATACTTCCTCTATACTAAAGATTCGTGACCAATTCTATGCAGGAAATGAGGCATACAAATATAAACTCTGGAGAGTATTTATTTTTCAGCTTTGGTATGAAAATTTTAAAAACCATAAAGGATAAATCATCGAAGTCTGTACAGTTCCAATAAATGATAAAAAGTACTCTGCACCTACCATTTCATATAATGAGTGGGCAGACAATAAGCTAATAGCACTAAAAGAGCTTATTAATAAACAACTTATAAAACGTAAGACTCCTACAGTTATTGTTATGGAGATTGCACACTTCTCTCTTCCTCTCCAACAAGAGAACAGAGAGTGGGCAAAACGCAATATGAAGTTTGCCAATGAACTTACAAGAGAGATTATTCAAGAGCATAAACATAAGTTTAAGATTATTCCTACTATCTTACTCAATAACCTAGATGAAGATAGTATGGTAGAGGCTGAAGCATTTATAGATGAGATGGTAGAGGGGCAAAAGTATATTCGCTCAGAATCTATTCGATTAGTCTCCGAGAGAAATCTAAAAAATAGAGCATTTAAAGCCCTTAAGAGAAATAAAACTCTTGCTGATAGCTTTATAAACATTGATGGAAAAGCCTTTTTTAAAGATGATGAGTATGAGCATAATCTAGCGGCAGGTTTTGTCGATGATAGTGGAAAGATTATCCCTCGTTGTGGGTTAATTTTAACAAGTTTTTTAGATATGGTTGCTAAATTTGCTAACGACAGACTTCATCAAAAATCTGATGCAGATGTTCTATTTATCTCATTTTCAGAGCAGTTTCATGAGTATCAACGAGTTCGTTTAGGAGTAGATATATATACAAGAACACATCAAAGTGCAACTATTCACCCTATTATTCTACACTGGTCTTATGCAATTGACCAAGCTTTAACATCTTATAGAGAGTGCAATACTCAGGCTTGGAATGAGGTTGAGTTGTAGCAGAATATTTTTTATAAACAAACCCACTAGAAACTTTCATAATACTTAAGTAAATTTATATTATAATATTTATAATAAAATTTTAAGGATTAATAATGTTTCGTATTTTTGAAAGAGTAGTAGTTTTAATAAATGATATTGAGAATATAGATGATTTACTTAAAAAAGGTGTTGAGTTTGCAAATCAACATAAAAAAAAATTAGAAGTTCTTTTTGTACATGAGAAGTCAGTTTTTTCTATATCTGATTATTTTTTTTCATCACACTCCAATAAAAAAGATAAGCTTGATATAGATAAAGTAAAAAATAAAATTCAAAATCATATTTATAATATTGATAGTAGTATTGAAAGTGATATTTTTATTTCAGAAGAAACTACTTTAAATAGTGTTTTGACTCATGCTAAAGATAATAGAAATATACTTTTTATTAGTAATTATGAGAAAAAAATAACCCAAAAACTTTTACAAAAGACACTCTTCTCCTATCTTATTTTTAAAAATAACTCATTTACTCCTCATAATATTCTTATGCCTATTACACTTGAAGAGGGTACAAAAGATGATATTAAATTAACTAAAGATATCTTTCCAAAAAGCTCTATAGAGATAGTACATGATTATCGCTATAAAGTACCTGCTGTTGAGTCAGATGGTTTAATATCAATTATCCCTGTAGTAAGTCACATGGATAAAGAGCTTCATATAAAAACTAAAGAGAAAGAGAAAAATATTTTTGAAAAATATAAAAAAGAGTTTAATGTTCAAGGTAGTTTTATTGAAGAGAAAAAGGGATTAAATATAGACCTACTCGACTATATAGAAAAGAGAGATACAGATTTAATAGTAATCCATCATCAAGATGAAGAGATGTTTGTTCCCTCTGTGACTTTTAATCTTTTAGATGAAGTCTCTAGTGACTTTCTTATTTTGAATCGTTAAAACAAAATGGAATGGGGGTTTTGTTAAAACTAAAAACTCCCCCCAAATAAAATACGTACCTTATTTGGCTCAAACGCATCTCTGTTATAAATCCACTCTACACTAAGTGGTAACCCTAGCTTATGAAGAAAGAGTAAATCAAACTCTGCTCCTAAAGTTGTTTCATCATAACTTTTTGATAAACTATCTGTAAAGTCAATCTCATAACGACGCTGTTTTACATAGAGAGTCTCTCTTTGCAAAGAGAGAGGAAATGAGTAGAAGTAGAGTGAACCATCAAAAACCTTAGCTAAAGAGAGTTCTGCCATCTTTACCTCTTTAGCATAGCTTTTAAAAGTAAAACTTGGAATATTTAAAGTTCCTAAATCAGACTGAATACTACTAAAAGTATCATCTAACTCTATCCCTTTTTCATTTAGAGAATCAACCTCATCACTCTTTAAGTAAGCACCTTTTAGCCCTATATAACTCTGCCATGCTAAATTGTGTTTAAAGCTATATTTTGCTCCATACATGCTATTGTCTCTATCGTCACTAACAAAAATATTTAGCCCATTAAGAGAGTTTGCATATTTACTAAAACCATACCTCTTTTTATTTAAAATATCAAGAGAGAGAGTTAAGGGTTCTCTATAGATACTATCATAGGGTTTAGAAAAAGCTAAAGTACTAAAGAGACTCCAATACCCCTGCTCTAACCAAGGAAAGGTTGCATATAGCTCATAACCACTATCTCTATAGTTGCTATAGTAGTCACCATCTTTTAAAACTTTGTAGTAAGAGCCTCCAAAGTTTAATCTAAAAGCAGAACTGTTATAAGTAGCTCCTAAAATATCTCTATTTTTATTATGTGAGCCAACTATAGAGAGTTGATTTTGTAAAAGTGGGTCACTAAACATCGCTACAGCATTAACTCCAAAACCATCAAAATCGCTATATGAAAAAGATGGAGACCAAAAACTATACTCTAAATTTGTTAAAGAGTTATAAGAGTAAGAGCTTAATGGAGTTTGGCTCTTTTGACTAAATGGTTTATTAACTACGCTTTTAATACTCTCAATCTTTTGAGCATAGAGGCTACTACTCTTAAAGTCACCTATAGAGATAATCAGATAACTATACCCCTCTGCCCCAACTGTAACAGCTAATGCTTTTTGGTTATCTAAAAGCTTAAAGTCAATAATATTGTCAGCCTCATTAACTCGTTTAATCTCTCTATTGGCAAATCTATAAATAGTAGAGCCATGTTCGCTAGAGCCTATAAAGTAGATACCCCCTTGCTCATCTACATCAACAACAAATCCATAATGCCCCTCAAAAGAGTAGAGTGCTGTTTTATTTTTAAAGAGAGTTCGTTTTTTGCCATCTTGTTTAAAGTAGTAGAGGTCATCTTTGTCTACATGAACAGAGGAGTAACTTGTGGTATAGAACTTACCATCTACATAAATCTGTGGTGCTTCCAGTGAATTTTTTACATCTACATAGACCTCTTTACCACTCTTGGTATAGCCTTGAATAGCTTTTCCACCTGTTCCCTCTTTTAAAAATCC
>JALVXC010000065.1 GCA_027038275.1 Campylobacteraceae bacterium
ATTAGGAGTATCATAAAAGTCATCAGGTAAAAGGGGGTCAATAGCAATCCCATCAACAATATTCTCTTGATTCTCAAAATAGTATTTTTTATCATATAACGTATATTCCATAACTATCAAGCCTTTAATTTTTTCATATTATATAATCTTTTTAGAAAAAGTACCCTCCCTACCCACTCTCTATAAAATAAAAAAATAATCTCCTAAAGATTATTTATACCTATCCATTGGCTTCGGGTGTGGCGAATTGAAGCTAAGTAGTGAAGAGAAAACTTAAAAAATATTTAGCTTACTTGATTACAAGCTTGTAAGAAGTGGGTATGTAGCAAACTGCGAAATACTCTCTTCTCTTGTAATCATATGAGGTCAATATTTTATAAGTTAATAAAGTATGGGTTTGAAATTTTGGACGAAACAACGTGGAGGAAAAATTACAAACTCTTGCTGAATGGTTTTCTTCACTACTTAGCTGCAATGGGAATGGCAAGAGAGTAAAACAATACACCCTCCCAAACCCCTCATTAATATACCATTAACCACACATTATCCAACCATTTACAAAATACTCCTATAATAACACAGTGAAAGAGATGGAAATCAAATACTCCTTTTAATATTTCCAATAAAATATGCAAATTAAAAATACTCCCCCCACTTAAACCGAAACCTCCTTTTCCTTGCTCTCTTTCAAAAACTTTTAAACCAAAATAGGAGTAGTATCTTCTACTCCTCAAAATCAGTAATTTCTACTTGAATTAAACACTCTCCCTTAACAACAATAAAAGAGAGCTTCATATCTAAGATATTTAACATAGGAAACTTTTGAGCTACAACATCATAAAATGCTTCTTTTGAGATACGCAATAAATCAAAAGGTTCATACCCCTCAATAGTAGTTACAAAATTATTAGTAGACATTCTCAATCTCCGATACAATACCACTTTTGTCAATGACCGTATCACTTAAAAATAAATCCATCTCAAATCCACTCTCAATTAACTCATCAATAGAAGAGTAACCCCACTCACTCAAAGTAGGGTCTGCATCATTTTGCATATATCCAAAAGCTATTCTCTCTTTACTATCATACTCCACTACATAAAGAACCTTAGAGGAGCAAAACAACTTAACAACCACCTCTCTAATCTCTAACCCATCAGTAGCATATAGTTCTGGAGCTTCACTCAATTTTGAGTAAATAATATTTACCTGACTCTCAACCAATAAAGGAGACTTAATATCACATATATTTTTCACAATAAAATCCTTAAAAAGTAAATTTTCTTGTTTATGAACAATGTTTGAATCCCCTAGCCTTTTTTATTTTTAAAGCTAGAGAGATTTACTGCTCATAACAAGATTTTCTCGTCCAATCACAAAGTTCGTTATCCCTGTTCGACAAACGTATCAATGAAAAAAAATAGTTGGTTTCAAATTAAAAACTTTTAAATTGAAAGTCACTATTAGCAGAGCAATTTTTTCTAAGATTAAGAGAGGAGATAAGGGATAACAACTTTGGGAGTGGATGAGATAAGCCCAATATGAATAGAGAATCTCTCTAGCTGATAAAAAATAAAAAGAGATAAAAACCGTAATCACGTTTCCTTATTGCTCTTGGCTTAGTGATTAGAACAGGAACTGCGATGTACCATGTACTCGTCTCAAAGAGATTCAAGCACGACCCAAAGGGGAAGCCCCAAAATAGAACTAACAACATTTTAATAACGCTAGAGTTATTAATCCAATAACCACCACAAAGAGGATAAAAATAGAGATATAATAGTTAAAAATTGTTATAAAATATGATATAATTATTTTTTTAATAAAAGGACAACGATTGATGAAAACTCTATACTTTACACTTCAAGGAAAAGGAGGAGTTGGTAAAACATTAATAAGTTCATACCTACAACAATACCTAAAGAACAGAAGTGACAAAAAAAGTAAAATAATGGGGATAGATACAGACCCAAACAATAGCTCATTTACAGGAATAAAAAAACTAGACGTAACATTCCTACCACTCTTCGATGAGAACCAACAAATCAATGAACGAAACTTCGATAATATGATAGAGCTACTCTACAATAACCAAGACACCACCTTTATTATAGACAATGGTGCAACCTCATTTCTACCATTAGTAAACTACCTAAAAGAGAACAACATAATGGAGATGCTAGAGGATAAATTTAAAATTGTCATACAAATACCCATAACAGGAGGACAAGCACAAGAGGACACCCTAAACGGAATGGACTATTTAATAGAGATATTCAAAGGAGATAAAATCAACTTCAATATTTGGAAAAATGAGTACTTTGGAAAGATACAAACAAAAGAGACAAAACACTTTGAAAAGTTTGAACAGTACCTCAAACATAAAGAGCATATAAGAGGACTCCTAACCCTACCACAGGTAAACGAACAGACCTACGGAGTAGATTTAGAGAAGATGCACAAAGCAAAACTCACATTTGAAGAGATAGACCAAAATGAAAACTTTACACTAATGGAGAAACAGAGACTTAAAACCTACCAAAATAAGATATATAGCATGATGGACACTGTAATAGAGATAGCCTAATGAGAGATAAGATAAAAGAGAAAATCATAGAAGAGGTACGAAGAGACCATAACATAACTATAAGAAAAGATGACCCACTATTTGCAATAGTTACAGCAAACCAAATAGCAATGGAAGAGTACCTAACAAGACTCAATAAAATAACAGAAGAGCAACAACTAGAAATACAAATTACAACAGAGAACTACCTCAATAAAGCAAAAGAGATACTAGAGGAGAGACTATCCTATATCTTAAAAGAGTTACACAATAAACTAAAAACTAACACACAACAAGAGCAAATAACCCCAAAAAAGAGTTACCTAAAAAACCCTATTCTAATACTCATAGAAGGTATGATAATAGGGTATACCCTCGCCCTACTCCTCCTATAAGAAGTAAAGCATGATAAACAATATTCCAAAAGAGAACAGAAAAATAATCAAAATAACCACACTAATTACACTAATACTCACACTACTCTTCACCATAATCTATAAACTTGGCTACAGAGTAAATGTCTCAGAGAGCTATCCAAGAGGTATCTATAAAACCATCACAAAAAAAGATATAGAACATGGAGATTTTGTAATGTTCTGTCCACCTAATAGTAGACTAATGCAAGAGGCACTAAAAAGAGGTTACATTTTAAAAGGAGTATGTGATGGAGGATTCTATCCACTACTCAAAAAAGTAGCAGCACTACAAGGAGATAGAGTAGAAGTAGCTAAATATGTCTACATAAATGGGAAAAAACAACCAAACAGTAGACTATATGCACATGACCCAAAAGGAAGACCTCTACCAAAAACCAAAGATAACAATATAACCGTTCCAAAAGGTTATATGTTCCTATTGAGTGATTACCATGAGTTGAGTTTTGATAGTCGATATTTAGGACTTATAGAGAAGAATGCAACTATAAGCCTAATGAAGCCTGTCTATATCTTTTAGAGTTGAGCTAAAAATTTCTCTAACTTCTTTAGTTGAGCATTGTTGAGTTTTTCATTAATAGAGAGAGTAACCCCATCATCACGTCTCTCAACCTTGTAGTTAATCACCTTGTGAGCAGGTCTATTTCTCTTTTTCTCCTCTCTTAAATAGCTTTTAATATCTTTAATAGAGCATTGACCAGAGGATAATGCACCAATAAAGTTTTTCAACTTCTGCATATCACTAATTTTATTTAACTCAACAGCAGCAGTATAAGAGACCTTACCCTCTTTAAGAGCATCTAAAATAACATCTTTAAGAGAGAAGACCTTTAATCGATTGATTAAAGAGGCAACAGAAATATTTCCAAGCTTTTGAGTAATAGCCTCCATCTTTTCACGCTGCATTTCAGACTTTTCAGGGTCAGAAGTGATAGTTTTACTATCAACATTTCTAAAGTGATAAAGAAGCTTTTTAACCTCCTCAAAACTTAAATCAAAAGCTAGACCAATATACTCCAAAATTCCAACAGTCTGGTCATAGACATTCAAATTCTCACGCTGAATATTCTCAGAGAGCATAATCAACATTGCCTCTTCATCTGAAATGTCTTTTAAGATAATTGCAGGAATCTCTTTCCAACCCAACTCTTTAACGGCTTCAATTCGTCTAAATCCAATAATACGCTCATACTTATTACCAATTTTACGAACTACGATTGGTTGAAGTAACATTTTAGTGGCTTTAATATTCTTTGCTAAAGAAGATATCTCCTCTTTACTATAAGATTTTCTATCATGTACTTTAGGTTCAGCGATATCTTTTATAGGTATCTTTTGAATTAACTCTTTTTTCTCCATAACCTCAGAAGAGGTCATCACCTTAAGCCCACCAATCTCATTTTTTAATGAATTAGCTCTAGTTAATTTTTTTTTCTTGTTTTGTCCCATATCAATCACCTCTATTTAATTACACTATTAACAATCTCTTCTAAAAGAGAGACTAATTTTTCTCGTTTATCTTTTTTCATAGATGATTCTGAGCTATACATAGTCAGATATTTATAAACAGAAAGATTATAACTAGAGGCATCAGGGAAAGCAACTTTCTCTGGAACAGGAGAAGTAACAAGCATTTCAGCCTCAGAAATAGTAGGACACTCCTCTTTTAGAAAAGGAATAGTATCTTCTTGAATAATACTTAAATACTCTTTACTTACTTTAGTAGATTTATTATAACGAGAAGGAATGATAACCATCTTTTTTATAGAGTGGTCAAAGGTTGATAGAGTCTCTTCTGTATTTTTAAAAAAACCATGCAACCCCTCTTGTTCATCTTTTGAAGTGACAACAGGAGTCACAATAATATTAGAAGCAAGAATTGTATTAATGGTCATAGTATCAAACTTTGGATTATTATCAATAATAATTACATCATACACATCCGAAAGTCTATTTTTTTTCATAAATTTTCTAAGCATTAAATCTTTACCAATAATATTTCCTTGACCAACAATCCCTAATTCTCTATTACTTGGCATTAGATGTAAAACTTCATCTTCATCACCAACATTTATAACACTTACACTCTCTTGTTTAAAGATATTACAAATATTTCCCTCATTAACTCCCTCAAACAGTTCAGGATTTAAACCAAATCCTTTAGTTAATGATGCTTGTGGGTCAAAATCTATTAAAAGTACCTTTTTACCCATAGAAACACAAATATCAGCAAAATATCGACAAGTAGCAGTCTTCGCTACACCACCCTTTTGATTCGCTACAGTTATAACATTTCCCATAAAAAATTCCTCATATAATAATTTAATAACTCTAGCGTTATTAAAAATAGTAAATGGATTATAAGGAACTATCACTAAATTATTACTTAATTAGTGAAGCATAATCTTACTGTCTCCCCTCCCCCAAAGCTTCAAAAACCTGAACCTTACCAATCAACTGATGATAACGAGAAGATAAATCAGCCAACTGCTCAGATAAGGAAGCAATTTTTTCCTCTAATAAAGAGTTACTCTGCTTAAAATTTTCAATCTCACCCAAAGAGTTCTCCTTGACTACAACTAAATCTTCCCTACAACGCTCCAACTCATGAGAAGTAATAAAATGCCTCTTCTCCTCATCCCTTAACTTCCTATCTAAATCATCACAGACCCTAACTAACTCCTCCTTCTCACCTCTTAACTTCTCTAACATATCCCTATGTAAAGCCTCAACCTCCAATAACTCCTCCTTGTACTTCTGCTCATTAGAAGAGAGTAGAGTACGTAACCCCTTGTTCTCCTCAATAACCAAAGAGGTCTGCTCTGCAATAGCAGATAGAGAACGAATCTCCTCCCTAGCCTTAACTAACTCTTCACGCTCTAACTCCAAAGAGCTCTCTAATGACTTTTTCTCCTTTAAAACTTCATCTAACCTCTCTTTAAACTCAAACTCTAAAAGCCTCTTCTCCTCAATAAACTCTAACTTAAGCTTGTCAACCAAAGAGTTAACCTCCTTAGCTCTCCTATCTAACTCACCCCTCTCCTCCTCAATACGATGTTGCTCCTGAGCAACAATAGAGAAATTATAATCAATAGTAGAGAGAAGATGAGTAAATAACCTCTCTAACCCCTCCTTGGTAGAATCATTAATATGAGCATAAGAAGAAATCTTCTCACTAATGGAATCAACCCTGTTGGCTAAATGAGCACTATAAACAGAGACCATGTCAGCCAAAAAAGCACTCTTCCCCTCATGCCCACTATCCTCTAAAGCCTTCTTGACCTTAGCCTCTAACTCCTCATCAACCTTAAAATTATACTGCGGCATACCAACCAACCTTTCAAAATAAAAAATAAATATATAACCATATTATACCAAGAATAGATAAAATACATATCATATAACCAATATATATAATATAAATAGGTTATATATAATATACCCAAAACCCATAAAAAAAATAGTAACCACCAAAAAAAATCACCCAAATACCCCATACACCCCCAACCAAACTCAAAAAAATATAAAAATAAGCCTAAAATCGCCAATAAACACATTTAAAGGGCCAAATAGACCCAACCCCCTTAAAAAAAGAAAAAAACGCAAAAAAAGCCCTATAGAGAGAAAATAAACCATAAAAACAAAACCAAAAAAACTCAAACCACAAAAAAAATAACAAAAATAAAACCAAACCCAAACCAAAGAGCGCAGCTAAACAGCAGAACAACAAAAGAGATAACAAAAACAAAATAAAAACCAATAAAACAAAAAAAATAACAATCAACGATGCACAGAGCAAAAAAAGTAGCCACCCCTCAAAAAATCGACCTCTGTCTATAAGCAAACCGAATAGAGCCGAAAGGCGATAGGTAAAACCGAATGATTAGGGCGAAGCCCCTCGACTTTTGAAAAGAAAGGCTGTATAAAGCTAATAAGGCTGTATAAGCTGTAGGGCTTTTTTGAAGCCCATAAAATAGGGCTTTCAAAAGACTAAAAACACCTTTTTATCCGTGAAAAACACCTTTTTATCCGTGAAAAACACCTTTTTATCCATATACGACACCTTTTTATCCATTAAAATTCTATATTTCTATAGACATCAATATACTCATTAAAAACACCTTTTTATCCGTGAAAAACACCCTTTTATAAATTCACTTTTCTTAACTGTTAAATCTTCCTAATCTTTTGAAAAAATGCAATATTCAGTTAATTTTTCTTTTTAAAATGTAAAAAAAATCTATTTTTGTAATATTTTTAAACATTTTCAAATAATTTTTTCTAAAAAACCCAAAATTGTGGGGTTTAAATATTTAAAAAACACCTTTTTATCCGTGAAAAACACCCTTTTATAATTATAAAAAAATGTGAATGTTTTAAATAGAGAATCCCGATATATGGACTTTTAAAGACTTTAAAAACACCTTTTTATCCGTTTAAAGTCTTTTTTTGAATAAAAATTTATATATTTTTTTTGCTATTTGCCGATATTTAGGATTTGAAAATCATTAAAAACACCTTTTTATCCGTTTGAATCAACCTCCCCTAATTTCGGACTACAAGGACAAATAAATACTATTTTCTGTAAAATACACTATATAATTTAAAGGGTGTTTTTAATGAGTAAAACAACTGATTTAACAAAAAGAAACTTTACACGGCAATCTCATGTAATAGTAAATGCTCGTTATGCACTAACTCGTGCAGAGATAGATATTGTACTCACACTACTTACTGCAATTAAACAAGAAGATGAAGATTTTAAAGATTATCAATTTACTATAAAAGAGTTGGAACAAAAAACAAACCGTAAATGGAATTCTAAACAGCTTAAAGATACAATAAAAAGTCTTATGGGTAAACCTTTAGATATCCCTAAAGAAAATGGCAAAGGTTGGACCATAGTTAATTGGTTTAGTTATTTTGATTATTCAGATGGAGGTATTATTACCTGTCGTTTTGATAAAGTATTAAAACCCTACTTGTTGCAGATAAAAGGTACACGTATTATTAGTGATTTTAGACATCTACTCCCTATGCAATCTAGCTACTCAAAAAGAATGTACCTACTCCTTAAAGAGTATGATAAAATAGGTAGCAGAAAGTTTAATATAGAAGAGCTACAAGATATTTTAAAAGTTCCAAATAGCCATAAGACTAGATATAATAAATTTAAGCAAGATGTACTACAACGTTCAGAAAAAGATATTAATAAATTTACAGATTTAGAGGTAAATTTTGTAGAAAAAAAACAGGGAAGAAAGATTCATGAAGTTGTCTTTTTTATACGTAAGAATAATAATAAACTAAAAGATTTTATATCAAATATACGAGAACTTTATCCTAATAAAGTTTTATTACATACAAAAGATGGGAGACCAATTAAATGTAGCAAGAAGGGTCTACTATACTATGCAGATAGTAGCAATCTAACACTAGATAAAAAGACTGCACAAAAAACATGGGAATGGCTACATGAAAATAGAGCTAATTTAGAGTGCTATGAAAGTGTAATTGATGAAGAAAGACTTAAAAGAGTGGGAATAGACTCCTCAAAATTGACTTAAAATAGAACTCTTAATTTTATAATGAGTGTTGATATTCGATTTAATAACTCTAGCGTTATTAAGTCATAAACTATCCTAATAAAAGGCTATACTATTTTTTATTTAAAGTTCTATATTAAATAAAAAATAAATCAAAATATAGATATAAAATCGACACCCCCCTACTCTATTCCAACCAAAGAAAATATAACTTAATAATAATCTCCCTCATTAAAATCAAAAAAATAGCATAAAATAATCAAAAAATATTATAGTAAACACAAAGACAATAAATGATGAAAGCCTAATATCAAGGGATATAGAAGAAAAATATATTTTTTATTGTTAAAAGTTATTATTAAATATTATTAGTGTAAAATTGCAAATAAAAAAAGTGAGACTAAAAATTTGTCTATAAATCCCAAAACAGATGCCCAAATAAGATTAATTGAAAAGTTAAAGAGAGAAATGGGACCAATCTGTTTAAGTGCTCTACAGAACCAAAATGTCATCGAAATAATGCTTAACAGTGATGGAACATTATGGGTAGAGGAGATGGGAAAATCGATACAACAAGTAGGTGTATTGGAAGAGACCAAAGCAAAAGCACTACTAGGAACAATAGCAAGTTACCTCAATACAACTATAACAGCAAAAAATCCTATAATAGAGTGTGAATTACCTATAGATGGAAGTCGGTTTGAAGGACTTCTTCCACCTATTGTAAGTAAACCTACTTTTAGTATCAGAAAAAAAGCCTCAAAAATTTTTACTCTTGAAGATTATTGTCTCCAAAAAATACTAACAAAAGAACAATACCAACTTATAAAACAAGCTATCTATAATCCTAATGATGAGAAATCATCAAAAAAAAATATTCTCATTGTTGGAGGAACAGGCTCAGGTAAGACTACATTAGCCAATGCCATTATAGATGGCATTGTAAAACAGACTCCCAAAGATAGGGTAGTCATTATAGAAGATACAGCAGAGATACAATGTGCTGCAAAAAATAACGTCATACTAAGAACAAGTAATGAAATCTCAATGTTAACTCTATTAAGAGCTACAATGAGATTACGACCTGACAGAATCTTAGTAGGGGAGGTGCGAGGAGCAGAAGCATTAGACTTACTAAAATCATGGAATACAGGGCATAGTGGAGGTGTAGCAACTGTACACGCAAACTCTGCAAGAGCAGGGCTTACACGTTTAGAACAACTCATAGCAGAAGCTACCCAAGCACCTATGCAAACTTTAATCTCAGAAGCCATTGACATTATCATATTTATAACAAAAACTTCAAAAGGTCGTATGGTAAAAGAGATTATTGAAGTCATAGGTTATGATAAATCAAAAGATGATTACATCATTAAATAAGTTAGAAAATATAGTTAATAACTCTAGCGTTATTAATTTCAAAAAAAGGACATTTTATGAAAAGAAATAATATAAAATATATACTAATTGCTCTCTTTACAATGGTACTGTTATCTCCAGAACTAATGGCAGCAGGAGCTGGTGGTGCTATGCCATGGGAAGGGCCTTTAACAATAATAGTAACATCAATTACAGGTCCAGTTGCATTTGGAATATCTGTAATCGGAATTGTAGGAGCAGGTGCAATGCTAATATTTGGTGGAGAGATAGGGCAGTTTTTAAAGACCTCTATCATTTTAGTACTTGTAGTTGCCCTTATCGTACTAGCAACACAGTTTTTATCAAGTGCTTTTGGTATTGGTGGTGCACTTATTGGTTAATAAAAATGGAAAATGAAAATCAGTTAAAATCGATAAAAATCCATTCATCTCTCAACAAGCCTAATCTCTTGTTGGGAGGAGAAAGAGAGCTCATGTTAATAGTAGGACTCTTCTCATCTGTAATGATTTTTATTGCAATGACATGGCAAACATTTATTTTAGGTGTAACTATGTGGATAGTTCTCTCTATGCTTCTTCGCATGATGGCAAAAGCTGACCCAATGATGTCAAAAATATATTTTAGACAGTTGAAATACAAAGATTTCTATAGAGCATACTCTACACCATTTTATAGGGAAAAGTAGTGTTATCATTAAAAGATTACAGAACAACAATAATGGGCTTACCAGACCTATTAAACTATGGTTTTATTATAGATGAGGGTATCTACCTTAATAAAGATGGTTCTATTTCAGCAGGATTTTACTATAGAAGCCCTGATATTAATTCAGCAACACCACAAGAGAGAAATCATATTGCATCAAAGATGAATGCTCTACTATCTAAATTTCAAAGTGGTTGGGTTATTCATGTAGATGCAATAAGAAAACCCATTAGTGACTATCCATTAAAACAAGAAAACTACTTTAACAATCCCATTAGTAAACTTATAGACAACGAAAGAAGAGCATTTTTTCAAACTAAAGGAACTCACTATGAGTCAATTTTTTCTATAGTTTTAACCTATTTACCACCCAATAAAGCAAAAGGTAAAATAGCTGACATTATGTTTGAAGATAGTACAGGTGAATATAAAACTGATTTCTCTGAAAAGATGTTAACAACCTTTAAAGCTAAACTCAACGAATTTCAATTGTTAGCTTCAAATATTGTAAAAATTCATCGTATGATGCCACATAAATATGAGGATGAATACCATCAAATACATATAAGAGATGACTTTTTAGAATTTTTGAACTTTGCATTAACAGGAGATTTTCACCCTATAAACATACCACCATTAGGTGCATATCTTGATACATATATTGGAACTTATCAACTTTGGGGAGGAGTTACTCCTAAATTAGAAGATAAATATATTGGGCTTGTTGCTATTGATGGATTTCCACAAGAGAGTGTTCCTAATATGCTAGAACAACTTAGCAATTTAGAGACTTCTTACCGATGGAATACACGTTTTATATTTATGGACCAACATGAAGCATTAAAAGATTTGGAAAAATATAGACGTAAGTGGTTACAAAAAGTTAAAGGGTGGAAAGAGCAAATTTTTGGACTACCTATAACAAAAATAGATGAACACGCAAATATGATGGTTCAAGATATAGATAGTGCAATTGCAGAGACAAACTCTGGGTTATTAGCTTATGGGTATTACACAGGAAATATTATTTTAATGGAGGAGAGTAGGGAAGTCTTAGAATTTAACCTAAAAGAGGTAGTGCGTATCATTAATAATCTTGGATTTAATGCTCGTATAGAAAATATTAATGCTATGGAAGCATGGATTGGAACACTTCCATCTCACTCAATCCAAAATATAAGAAGACCTCTTATAAGTACTTATAATTTAACCCATTTTATACCTCTATCAAGTGTTTGGGCAGGGGATAAATATAATCCATCGAACAAGTTTCTACCTAAATCACCAGCTCTACTTTATACTGTAACACAAGGTTCTACACCATTTAGATTAAATCTTCATATAGACGATATAGGACATACACTTATTTTTGGTCCAACAGGCTCTGGAAAATCAACACTTTTAGCTCTACTAGCAAGTCAAGCACAAAAGTATAAAAATGCACAAATATTTGCATTTGATAAAGGAAACTCGCTCTATCCACTTACTGTTGCTACAGGAGGTATTCATTATGATATTGGAGGAAAAGATGAAACAACTCTCTCTTTTGCTCCTCTTGCTGAAATCAACACAGACTATGAGCAATCTTGGGCTGAAACATGGATAGAATCACTCCTTGTGTTACAGGGGATAGAGATAACTCCAGAAAATAGAAAAAGTATTCATTATGCAATGACAATTCACCGAAAATCTGAATCAAAATCATTAACAGACTTTGTATCAAATATTCAAGATGATAGATTATCTAATGCTTTAGAACACTATACTATTTCAGGACCAATGGGTTATCTACTAGATGCAGAGGAAGATAAGTTATCACTTAGTAACTTTTCATGCTTTGAAGTAGAAGAGTTAATGAATTTAGGAGATAAAAATCTAATTCCTGTTCTACTCTATCTTTTTCATAAGATTGAAAACAATCTTGATGGTCGTCCATCATTTCTTTTCCTGGATGAAGCGTGGATTATGCTTGGACACAAAGTTTTTAAAGAGAAGATTAGAGAGTGGTTAAAAGTATTAAGAAAAGCAAACTGTGCAGTCATCTTAGCTACACAATCACTATCAGATGCAGCCCATTCTGGTATATTAGATGTACTACAAGAGTCTTGCCCTACAAAAATATTCTTACCAAATCCAAACGCATACAATAAAGGTTCTGAACATCAATTAGGACCTTATGACTACTATAAACAGTTTGGACTTAATGATACACAAATTAGGATTATTGTTAATGCTACACCTAAAAAAGAGTACTACTATCAAAGTCCTATGGGAACTAGACTATTTAACCTTGCATTAGGTCCTATAGCTCTATCTTTTGTAGGAGTAAGTGGGAAAGATGATATAAAAAAAATAAAGCAACTCTATAAAAAATATGGCAAAAGTTGGGTTACTTATTGGCTTCATTATAGGGGTGTTAAGTATAAACATCTACTTTAATAACGCTAGAGTTATTAAAATCAAAAAAAAGGAAAAGCATGAAAAGAACACTAATAAAACTATTACTTATTATCTCTTTCTCCCAACAAGCTAATTCAGGGAGTGTAGGAAATATTTATACAGGAATTTCATCAGAAGTAACACAACTAGCACAGTTTGCAGCAGATGGAGTTGCTTATGGACTAGACTATGCAGAACAAGTCGCACAATATGCAAAGTTAGTAGAGACATATAATAATCAATTCCAAAGTTATAAACTAATGCTCCAGAACATTAGTCAATTATCTCCTAGACAATGGAATGAGTTTCGTCAAAGTGTTATTGGTTTAAAACATGCTCTTGAGTTTGGAGATGGAGTTAGCTATACCATGGCAAACTACAATCAACAGTTTAGTAAATTGTTTAAAGGGTATAACCACTATCTTAGTAAAGCTCAAAATGGGACTATTGATTTTACAACAATATATAAACAGTTCAATACAAGTACACGAGATACAATAAATGGTGCATTAAAATCACTCAAATTACAAGCGTCTGATATGATGTCAGATGAAGCAACAATGCAATATCTACAACAAAAAAGTCTATCAGCTGCAGGACAGAAATCTGCTATACAGGCTGCTTCACAAATTGCTCTTCATCAAACCCACCAACTAAAAGAGTTACGAAATACTATTATGACTCAAATCAATTTACAGAGTGAATTTATGCTAACTCAAAATGAAAAAAAGGCATTTCAAGAGGCAATTAGTAAAGCAAAAACAACAAAAGGTATTAAACCAATAATTGGTGATGAGACACCAATAGGATATTAAGGAATAAGATGAAATTTTTTATTTTAATCACTCTAGCTATTTATATTATAACAATGAATGGCTGTGACACTAAAACTGTAGAGGGTAGCTATATTGTACTCAAAGAGGATAAACCTTTTAAATTAGATTCAAAATATGTTATTGCCACATTTGGCAAAAAGAATATCTCATTTAACTCAGGAGCAAGTGGTACATATGAAGTTACAAACAATAAAGTTATTGTACAAGGACAAGTATCACAAGTTTTTACTATAAAAGGAGAGGATTTAGTAAATGATAAGTGGTATCTAAAGAAGAGTACTGATAAAGAGATTAATCTTCTACAAAAGAGAGCAAAGGAAGAGCAGAAAGCTAATAAGCCAATTATAGGTGATGAGACACCAATAGGATATTAAAGAGTAATGAAAATATTACTACTTCTGATTTTCCCTCTGTTGCTATTGGCAGATGTCTCTACCAATAACCAAGCACAAGGACTATTAACCATTTTTGACACAGCTAAGAGTGCATGGATTGCAGCCGTTGTACCTTTTGCAATTCGTCTATTTTGGTTATTAGTAACAATAGATTGGGTATGGACTTTTGGAGTGTTACTCCTAAAAGGAACAGAGATTTCAGAGATATTAGCCACAGTAATACAAAAAATCCTTATCATTGGATTTTTTTTAGCACTATTTCAGTACACCACATGGCTCGATACAATTCCTCAATCTTTTGGTCAACTTGCTGATACTATTAATGCTTTACCTAAAAAAATAACACCTGATACAATACTTGAACAGGGATTTAATATTGTAGATACTGTATGGGGAAGTACCTCATGGTTTTCAAACCCAGGAGATTCTATTGGATTAATGATAGCAGGATTAGTTATTCTTTTTGCATTTATTATTATGACAGCTATGTTTTTCACTGTAATAGTAAAACTTTATCTTCTGATAGTCGGTGCATATTTTATACTTGCCCTAGGAGGACTCTCTTACACTAGAACTATTGGAATCAATGCACTTGTTGCAGTATTTAAAGCAGGAGTTGAACTCTTCTTTATAAAGCTTCTACTTGGTTTTTCACTCAATACAATTACAACAATGGCAGCAAATGTAGCCACAGACAATAGCTCCATTATGGCAATGATTGGTATCTCTATTCTTATTGCAGCACTAGTAAGTATGGTCTCTGGACTTGCAGACTCTCTAGTAAGTGGAACACTTGGTACTAATGGCTCTCTTGCTTCAAATACTAAAGCAACAATGATGGGAGCAGGTGCAGGGGCAATAGGTGGAGCAATGGCAAGTGTAGTACAGGTTCAAAATGCAAACAGCACCTCAAGAAATCCAAATTTAGAAAATAGTAATAATTCTGATTCTGGAAATTTTATGAAATCAGGTAAACAAGCTGTCCAAACAACAACAGCAACTATAGCAGGAGCTAGTGCAGGAGCGATAAGTGGAGCTATTAAAGGAGCTATAGGGTTTTCTCCTCTTTACTCTGGCAACAAAAGTGGAACTGCTATGGGAAAACTATTTTCTACAAATTATCAAAAAAATAATTTATCTACTCCACTAAATCAAAGCACCAATAGTCATAACTCCAATGATGATTTAATATCAGGTTCTATAAGTGGTGGAGAGACTCTAAATAATAAACAAAACAGTAATGAGACAAAAGAGGATAGTACTTATATATCAGGTATTCCAAGGAGTGATACAAATGAATAAAAGGATTTTAATTGCCAAATGAAAATAAAGACCAAAATATAAATCCATATTTAGATGGACGTAGAGAGTGGAATGAAAGATACGGAAATTATATTAAACAAGTCAAAACATGGAAAACAGTTACATTTATCTCTCTATTCATAACATTAGTTTCTATTCTAGGATTAATCTATATAGGCTCAAAAAATAAATTAGTTCCTTATGTAGTAGAGGTGGATAAGTTAGGTGCTATACAAGCTATTAATTATGCAAAACAGAGCAATATCAATAATCAGAGTGTCATAAAATATAGTCTAGCAGACTTCATACAAAACTTTAAAACAATTTATGGTGATGCAAAGGTTCAAAAAGAGATGATATTTAAAATATATCGTTATCTATCACCATCATATTCTGCCTACAATGTAGTAAATAACTACTATCAAGACCATTCTCCTTTTGAAAGGTTAACAAAAGAGAGGGTAAGAGTACAAATCAATTCAGTTGTAAAAATAAATGAAGATACATATCAAGTTGATTGGGAAGAGATTGTATCAGACCCAAGAGGAATAAAAATACGAACTGATAATTTCAAAGCATCACTTACAATTCTAACTGTTCCACCTACAACAGAATCAGAGATAATAAAAAATCCTATAGGACTTTTCATTAAAGAATTTAACTTTACAAAAATTATAAAATAAGGAGTTAAAAGTGACAAGATATATATCTAGCTTATTACTATTGAGTAGTTTATCTATGGCTAATGACGATTTATTATCAGATAATAGTCGAACTCTTACACAAAGAGAGTGGCACTCGATTGCTTTAGCTAAAGAGTGGCTCAATAATGGTAATAAATCTTTTAGAGGTGAAGATGGTTCTATCTCTTTCCTCTATGGTGCAACTATGCCAAGAATTATTGTAGCTCCTCTAAAAATTACAGATATTCAATTTGAAGTTGGAGAAAAGATTAAAGATGTACAACTAGGAGATACAACTAGATGGATAGTTTCACCCTCAATATCAGGTGAGGGTGAAAAACAGACATCTCATTTACTTATTAAAACTACTGATGTAGGCTTAGAGACAACACTTTTTGTATCAACAAATAAACGTACTTATCATATGAACCTTTTTTCAAGAAAATATGAATATATGCCTATTGTAAACTTTAAATACAAAGATGAAATTAATAAAAAGTGGGAAGCTTATAATAAGCATTTTCAAGAAGAGAAAGAGAATCAGAAGAATAGTAAAAAATTAAAAGTAACCTCCTCAATTTCAAAAAATATTGATAATTTAGATTTTCAATACACAATCACAGGAGATGCTTCTTGGAAACCTATTCGTGTCTATAATGATGGAGTAAAAACATATATACAGATGCCAAATAGTATGAAGTATCAAGAAGCACCTATTTTTATGGTTTTAGACAAAGGTAACAATAATCAGTTAGTAAACTATCGACTCAAAGGGAACAACTATATTGTTGATAAACTATTTAAAAAAGGTATTTTGATTATAGGAGTAGGGCAAAATCAAGAGAAAGTAACAATTATAAAAAAAGGAGTAGAACAATCTAATAGTTTATGGGGAGATGACAATGAAGATTATTAAAAAAAATCTATTAATAACTCTAGCGTTATTAATGATAAATGGATGCAGTGAACTACTAAATAACAAAGAGCATAAACACTTTATTTCACAAGTTAGTTTAAAACATTTCAAACTTGATAAAACAATTACACAAGATATGATACATTTCATAAAAAACTACTATCTTATCCCCAAAACTACTTTTTATTTTCAACTTGGTTCATCAGTCTATGCTCATGATGCTATTATTGAAGAGGGACTACGTAGTGTAGGATATGGAGTTAGCTATATAAGAAAGAGGGGGACTATCCCATTTGCTTATAAAATAGATTTTATTGATAACAATATTATGAGAACAACTTATAATATTGGTTCAGCTACACTAAGTCGCCTCTATAGCATAGAGGGGAATCAAGCTACTCCAATATCTGCTTTTACTGCTAGGGGTTTTAAAAAACGTATTTACCAAAACTATCCCAACAGCTCATATAGTCTAAAAAAAGCCATTGTCTCTATTCCTGTTCTAAATGTACGAAACTCTCCATCATTAAAGGGAAAAATCATAGGAAAATTTTATAAAGATTCACTAATCTATGTAGAAGAGCCTATCATCAATTCAGGTAAAAAGTGGAGTAGAGTAATCCTAACAAATTTACATAACAAAGATATATCATCAAACATAGAAGATAGATATGTTGCTACACGATATATCCAATACATCAAATAGAGTAGTTTTATGAATAGAAATTTAAGTACAAATATCTCACCAACAGGACAAAATAGTAGTGTAAATGTAAAAAAATTAAGTAAAATGCCTATTATTATAATATCCATCATACTCTTAATTATCTTCTTAGGACTTGGTTATGCAACTGTTAAACGTACAGAAAAATCAAAAATTGAGGAAAATAAACAAGACAAAATCAGAAATGATGGAGAGACTCTAGCTAGTAATTTTATCTCAAAACTTTATCAATCAAGAAAAATACCAGAAGAAAAAAAAGAGAGAGTAGAGATAAATAATACATTAGCACCAATAGAAAAAAAAACTTTAACATTGACAAAAGAGCCAAACCCTTTAAACTCACCAAGCTCAGATACAGAACTAGAAAAGAGGTTGTTAGAGGAGAAATTAGCCTTAATTAAGTATAAAAAAGAACTCTATAAAACTGCTCTATCTGCACCTACAAAAGTGCGATTAAAAGGTTTTAATAATAACTCAATGGAAAATATAAGTTTAACTCAACCACATAGTACTATTCCACCTAGTCCATCTGATATATATACCCAAATAGCAAAAGCTTATAAAAGTGCTAATCAAACAAAAGAAAAAAAATATTTAAATCAAAATGAAAGATTTTTAAATGAACAACACTCATCATATAACTATCTCAATGCAAAGAAAACAAAACCTATATCACCTTATGAGATGAAAGCAGGAACACTTATTCCATCAATACTTATTACAGAGATAAACTCTGACCTCCCAGGACCAATAAAAGCACAGGTAAGTGAAAATGTTTTTGATACTGCAACAGGTAATCATCTACTGATTCCACAAGGTTCAATACTCTTAGGAGTATACTCTTCAAATATACAATATGGTCAAAATAGAGTATTAATCGCTTTTAATCGAATTGTCTTTCCAGATGGGCAAACTCTAAATATAGGAGCAATGAATGGAGTTAACCAACAAGGAGTGGCAGGATTTAATGACCAAGTGAATAATCACTATCTAAAAATATTTGGTTCAGCTATTTTAATGGGGGCTATTACAGGTGGTATTGCCTCAGCTGATACAACTCAACAAAATCAGTATATCGAAAGCAATAGGCAAAAAATGATAGGAGCATTAATTTCTGAATTAGGACAAGTAGCACGACAGATGATACAAAAAAATATGAATATAGCTCCTACTCTTGAAATAAGAGCAGGATATAAATTTAATATCTTTACAACCAAAGATATTATACTTGAACCATTAGAGTATTAACAAAATGAAAAAAATATTTCTTGTTTTACCTCTTATCTATACACTCCTTTTAGCAGATGTTTCACTAGAGTTAACTACTTTAGCAAAAAAATATCTTGGAGGTAAATATATTTGGGGAGGAGAGACCCCTAAAGGATTTGACTGTTCAGGATATACGCAATATATCTTTAAAAAAATAGGTATTGAGCTACCACGTACTGCCTATGAACAATCAAAAATAGGAGAACCTGTTACAGGAAGTCTACAAAAAGGAGACCTACTTTTTTTCAATACAGACCCATCAAGAGGAGTACCTGTTACTCATGTTGGTGTCTACTTAGAAAATGGGAAATTTATTCATGCAGCAAGTCAAAAAAAAGGAATTATAATATCGGCACTTAGTAAAAATTATCAACGTACTTACCTTGGAGCAAGAAGAGTATTACCAAAAGAAACAAATAAAACTAAACCAATTGAGTTACCTAAAAACTTTTTTAATGTTTCTAAAAAAGCTATGGTAGCCCCTACAAAAGTAACATTAAACTATGACCTATATAGAATCTACAAAGGTCAATATATGAGAGAATCAGAAATAAAGGAACTTAAAAAAATGGAAAAAGATAGTAAAACAAAAATAATTGAAAAAATAGATTTAAAACAACAACAAGAACTACAAAAAGAGATTAATCAAATAAGAATACCATCTATTCCAATAACCTACTCTGCAAAAGAGGCAGAGGAGTTGGGTGCATTTGAAGAGAGAGCATTAAGTGAAGAAGATGCAAAAGAAGCAATTGAAGAGAGTAGATAAGTCATGAAGAAAAAAGAAGATAAAACACTCTCCTATATCGAAAGGGTCTCTAATGAAATTATAGAAGCATTAGAGCAGGGTACTGCTCCTTGGATTAGACCATGGAGTGGGTCAGAGATTAGAGATAATGCTCCTTTTAATCCAATTACAGGAAAACAGTATGAAGGAATCAACTTTATTAATTTGAGTATTACAGGAATGGCAATGGGTGGAGACCCTCGTTGGATGACATTTAAACAAGCACAGTCTATTAATGCACAAGTAAGAAAAGGTGAAAAGGGGACAGCCATTCAATATTGGAAATTTACAAAACAGATAGATAAGCTTGATGAAGATGGAAATAAAATTTTAGACAAAAATGGTGAACCTATTAAAGAGACTATACGATTAGCCAATCCACAAGTATTCTATGCAACTGTCTTTAATGCCTCTCAAATAGATGGACTAAAACCATTAAAAGAGGATTTGGGAATAAAAGAGGTTATTACAAAATTTACTCCAATAGAAGCAGCTGAAAAAATTTTAAATAACTCTAAAGCCAACATAATCCATATTGGAGGGAATAGAGCATTCTATTCATCATCAAAAGACCAAATACAACTCCCTTTAAGAGAACAGTTTAATAGCGAAATAGATTACTACTCAACAGCTCTACATGAATTAGGACATTGGACAGGTCATGAGAGTAGATTAAATAGGGATATGTCTCACCCTTTTGGTTCTGAGGGATATGCAAAAGAGGAGCTACGAGCAGAGATAGGCTCATATATGTTATCTTCAAAAATAGGAATAGATTTTGACCCCTCACAACATCATGCCTATATTGAGAGTTGGGTCTCTATTTTAGAGGACAAGCCAAGTGAGATATTTAAAGCCTGTAGCGATGCCTCAAAAATTGTAAATTTTGTAACTAGCCTCCAAGAAGAGCATAAACTAGAAACTATGCAAGAGGAGACCATCGACGATAACTTAACTCCAAAAGAGGAGTTCTCTAATATTATAGAAGGAGCAGTAACACAAATGATAGATAAAGAACTAAAGTTAACCCAAGTAGAAACAGCTCTTCCTAATCTGACAAAAAATATAGAATTAGAACAGTTAGAAACTTCTATTACAAAAGCAAAAGATATTCTTATTCATAATCAAATAGACGAGCCTGTTCAAGAAGAGATAAAAGAGCTTATTTCTCTTCTTTCAGACATTAAAGATTCATTAGAAAAAGAGCATTACAAAAAAATAGAAGATAGTGATTTGAGTCAAAATAGAATAAATAATGAAAAAATTTATGAGAGAGATACCTATTTGCTTGTTCCATATAGCGAAAAAGACCAAGCAAAACAAGCAGGTGCAAAGTGGGATAAATTCAAAAAATCTTGGTATGCACCAAAAGGTTCATCTATCGACAAATTTATAAATTGGAGTATAACAACTCAAGAGCAAAAAATAACAACCACAACCTCTTTATCATCTCAAAAAGCAATTAATTTATTTAAAAAAGCTTTAGAATCTCATGGCTTAATAGTCAATGAAGAGCCTATTATGGATGGAAAAATACATAGAGTACCTGTCATTGGAGATAAACGAGGAAAAAAATCAGGTGCATATGTAGGATATAGTGACGGTGTTCCTGCAGGATTTATACAGAACCATAAAACAGGAGTAAAAGAGAATTGGAAAGCGATAGGTTATGAGTTTTCCAATGGACTAACAAAAGAGGATGTTGAACGTCAAAAGCTCATCAATAAAACTAAAAGATTAGAGAGAGAACAAGAACAACTACAAGAACAAGAGACTGCATCAATGGAGGCACAAGAGACATTTAAAAATGCTCGTGAAGCATCAAATGACCACCCTTATCTAAAATTAAAAGGTGTTAAAAATTATAATTTGAGAATGGATGAAAGAGGAAATCTTCTAATGCCATTAAGAGATATTGATGGAAAACATTGGTCTAATCAAAAGATAAATGTAAACTTTAAAGGATTTGATAAATATGGGAAAAAAGAGGGAAACTTTTTTATTATAGGGAATCAAAATCTACATCAAGTCCAAGAGTTTATCATAGTAGAGGGGTATGCTACAGGAGCTACAATACATGAAGCTACACAAAAGACTGTTATTGTCGCTATAGATTCAGGGAATCTCATACCTGTAACAGAACAATTAGATAAAAAATTTCCAAACAGTACCATTCTGATAGCTGCAGACAATGATATTCAACAAGAGTTAAAGGGAAAGGAGAATGTAGGGTATAAAAAAGCTCTTGAAGCTGCAATAAGAACACATCGAAATATTATTTACCCCTCATTTTCTAATGAAGAGATAAAAGCTAACTATTCAGACTTTAATGATTTAGCAAAATCAAAAGGATTAAAAGAGGTTAAGACAATTATTGAAGCATCTTTAGAAAAGTCTAAAAGATTACAACAAAAGGCAAAAGCTACACAAAAAGAGTTAAATATATCTAATCAAAAAAGGCTGAAACGAGAAGTTATTAGAAAAGATACACAAGGAATAAGACGATAAATATCTATTTTAATAACTCTAGCATTATTATAACAAATGCTTGTTTAATGTGATTTTTTCACTTTAAATAGATAAAAAAGCTCTTTTTTAAGATAAATTAACTACTATTGTAAGAAATAATGTGAAAAAGGTCTAATAATATGTTAATTAGATTAATAGTAAACAATATTCTATCTTTTGGTAAAGAGCAAGAGTTTAATATGTTGCCTATGCCAAGACTTAGAACTTTAAAAGAGCATAAATACAATATTGATGGTTTTGATATTTTAAAAATGGCTTCAATCTATGGTGCAAATGGAGCAGGTAAATCAAATTTAGTAAAATCTATGATAATACTTGAAGATTTAATTGTAGATGAGATGCCTCTAATTAACTTTTCAAAAAATAAAAGATTTAAATTTTCAGATGAAAATGAACCTCAAACTTTTATTATTGAATTTGTTCAAGAGGGAAAAGCTTTTTTATATGGTTTAGAGATTTTGAACAATATTGTTACAACGGAAGAGCTTTATCTCTCTGGATTAGGAAAAAAAGATAATAAGTTACTGTTTGAACGAACAACAGATAAAGATAGCAAAAAAATTATATTTAAAACACCTCTATTAGAAGATGAAGAGGGGAAAATTTTAATAAAAGTTATAGAGAAAAACCTTGCAAAACCCAACAAAACAATTTTTAAACTCTTAACTACACTTGATAAACCTGAACTAAAAGAGATTGAAACTGCACTAAATTGGTTTAAAAATAGTTTAGTCATTGTAACACCTGATGCAAAACCATCTGCTTTAGTTCATAAGATAGATACCAATAGTAATTTTAAAATTTTTACCGAAGACTTAATGAAATCTTTTCATATCGGTATCAATAGAGTTGAAGTAGAGAAAAAAACTTTAAAAGAGTTTTTTGGAGAAAATGATTTAAAAAAATTAGACAAAATAATAGAAGAGTTAGATAGCTCTAAAAATAAAATGATTGGACTTCAAATCAATGGAAATCAAGAGGTCATTATTGCTAGAGAGCATGATGATATATATGTTAAAAAACTTCAAGTTTCTCATATAGGAAAAGATAATAAAGAGGTAATGTTTGATTTAGATGAAGAGTCTGATGGAACAATTAGACTGTTAGATTTTGCTCCTGCTTTTCAAGATATTGCTATGAATAGAAAAGTCTATATAATTGATGAGATTGAGAGAAGTATTCATCCACTTCTTATCAAAGAACTCATTAGTAAATTTTCAAAAGATAATCAATCAAATGGACAACTTATCTTTACAACACATGAATCCAACCTATTAGACCAATCTATCTTTAGACAAGATGAAATTTGGTTTGCCGAAAAAGATAAAAGTGGTTCTACAGATTTATACTCTCTTAGTGACTACAAGGAACACAATACCATTGATATTAGAAAAGGGTATCTTTTAGGAAGATATGGCTCTATCCCTTTTCTTGGTAATTTAAAAGATTTAAATTGGCATGATTATGAGATTGAAAAATAGAAATCTTTTATATACAAGAGAAGAACCCACAAAAGATGCTAAACTTATTATTATCTATTGTGAGGGCAAAAAGAGAGAGAAAGATTACTTTAACTACTTTTCAGAGATAAGCTCCAAGATAAGATTAGAAGTAGAAGCACCATCTCAACACGATAATAACTCTCCTAGTGGATTATTTCAAAAAGTTATTAGTCACACTATCAAATCCAAAGAGAATCCAAATCCAAAATATAATATTGATGATGAGATTTGGATAGTTTTTGATACAGATAAGTGGGGAGAACAGATTAATACAGTAAGAGAAGAGTCTAAAGAGTATAGTTGGAATATAGCTCAAAGTAATCCATGCTTTGAAGTTTGGTTGTTTTATCATCTCTTTGAATTTGAAGAGTTTGAAGGAATGGAGAATCCAAATAGATGGAAAACATTTCTAAATAAAAAAATATCAGGTGGCTTTAGCAGTAAAAAACACCCAATTTTTGTTAAAACAGCAATAGAAAATGCAAAAAAAGTGTTTAATGAAAGTATAACTATTGGCTCAACAGAAGTATATAAGTTAGCAGAGAGTTTTTATCCTTACGTGTCTGATAAGATTGAAGAGGCACTAAAAAATCATATTAATAACTCTAGCGTTATTAAAGAAGAGTAAAGAGTTAAAACAAAAAGCATTTTTTTTATAACTTACAAAAAAACAGTTTTAATAAATAATAATTTTTAATATTAATTTAGTTATAATTTTTAATAAAAAATTAATATTAGGATAAAAATAGTGTTAAAACCTATTCAAAAAAAACTAAATCAACTCTACAAAGAAGAGTTAAAAGAGAGAGTGATTACCACTCTAAAAGATAAAGATAAAATATCTGCTCCTCTACTTCTTAATCTATATCCAAGTTACCTTACTTCTGACATAAAGATTATGTATGTGGGAAAGGAGACGAACCATTGGCTTACTCATCACTCAATCCCCGATGATGAAAAAGGGCTTGAAGGTATTTATAATTGTGGGAAACTAGATTTAACGCGACTCTTAGAGCGATATAAAGAACAGATGGATACTCCTTCAAAATGGAAATCTAATTCTTTTTTTAAGCAATATACCAATATACAAAAACAGCTTTTAGGAGAAGAGGTAGGAAATATTGTTTGGAATAACCTCTTTAAGATGTCTTACGATAGAGGAAAAGGTTACTCTAAAACTTCATTGGGACACTCAGAACTACAAAAGATTTCAAAAAAGATATTTTTAAAAGAGCTAGAGATACTCTCTCCTGATATTATTATTTTTGTAACAGGTGCAAGTTATGACAAGGTTATAAAAGAGTATTTTAAAAATGAGTATGAGACTATAGAGATTATTATTCCTAGAAAACTCTGGAAGTTTAAATATAAAGGGATTACTTGCTATAGAACAGTTCACCCAGACAGTATTAGGTTTACAAAAAAAGAGGCTAGAGTTGACTACTATCAGATGATAATTGATGATATTAAAAAAGATAAAGGGTTATAAATGACTATTAAAAGAAGTAACCTTAAGTGTCCTATATGTGAAGAGACTATATTTGGTTCAGAGATGTCATCAGGTTTTGTTATGGGACTAAAAACAGATTTAGCTAGGATAGGACTCTGTATTGCTTATCCTAATGCAAATATCTGCAAACATTGCAACTATGTATATATAGATAAAAGATTAAAGGTTAACAAAACCAAAGTTAAAAAACTATTAGCTACTCCCTCCTATAAAGAGCTTTTTCTAAAATATTCAAATATAGAAAAAGGCTACAATCCTTTCAAAATTATTTATAAGATATATCAATACCTAGAGATTGACATCTATAAACAGCATCTTATGCTACTCTATAGCTACTACAAAGATAACTCTCTAAAAAATTTTAAACAGTTGATTGATGAGATAGAAAAAGATTTAACACTCTATCAAAATCATCTTTTAAAGGGCTATCCAATAGATTTCTATAGAGGAGAATACTACCGACGTATTGGTGAGTTTACCCAAGCCAAAGAGATTTTTGAACAGATTGTAAAAGAGAATAGAGAGGAGAAGTATCTTAAAATAGCAAACTTTCAACTTCAACTTATTGCTCAAAAAGATAGAGAGTGTAGAACTGTTGAATAATAAGGAGCTATGCTCCTTTATGTTTTAAAAAACTATTTAATACATCTTCTATATAATCTCTATCTAACTGATGAGAGCCTCCCTTAACAAGAGTTAATTTACTATCTTTTAGCCCTAAAAAAATCTTTTGAGCTAATTTTGGGTCACAAATCTCATCATCAATACCTGTATGTACCTCTATATCTATTTGTGGAAATCTATTATTTATACGATACTCCAACAGCTTTTTAGCTCTTGGAGGAGAGATAATTGGTCTATTTGGTAAAGCTCGTGACTTGCCTAATACAGGAGAGAAGAGAAGAACCTTAATAGGAATCTTTTCAAAATCCATTATAGAGTGCAAAAAAAGATACGCTCCATAGGAACTTCCAATAACTATAGATTTTTCATTCCAAAAATTATCTTTTAAGTCATTTTGAATTAGCTCTATCTGTTTAGAGATTTTTAACTTCTCAAATGCTCCATCTATCTCACGACCATAGACATCATACCCCCTATTTAAAAGTAGAGTCCCAATAAATCCATCTAATTTACCTTTTCTTCCTGGTAATAAGTATACTTTTTTATTTTCTATCATTATTTTTACTCTTTCTGTATCTACTTAATATAATCTAAAAAATAAATTATACATTTAAATAATAAATTGTAAAAGTACAAGAACTAAATATTTACTATTTGCTTATCAACTTACTATCATTCCTTTCTTTTTTTTGAAATAATAGTGCTTCTCTTATTTATATAGCTTTTCATTTTAATAACTCTAGCGTTATTAACTACCAATATCTTACCAATTCACAGAAAACTTCAAAGGTACATTAAAAAGAAGAGACCATAAAGTCATAGTCTCTTTTTGAATCTCTCTAATATTAGTATCTTTAGCCCAATATAGATTTGAAACACCAACTATCATATCTGGTTGATAAAAGAAAGTTTGAAGATAAGTATATGTTAGGAGCTGTTCATAACATATAAACACTCCAGATTTTATACCATCAATAAAAACTATTGGCTGTTTATATATTGTGGCTTCTGTTCCACTATTTGTAAAAGGTTTCCACATCTCAATAGGTACAGGAACTCTCTGTTTATAAACTATTTTACTACTGTTGTAATCCAAACGCATAAGCACATTAATATTTTTTGTATATCTAAAATTATAAATATTTGCTCCTGCAAAAATGGTTTTATTTTTATCTAAATAACTCCATATCACAGATTGTAAATCACTATAATTCCCTAAAGCATTTTCAGGTAAAAGAAGTTTACTTTTATTGTTTTCTTGAACTAAATAAAAGAATTTTTTAATACGTCTATACTCTTCTGACTTATCAAAAGTTATAGGTGAATACTCAATACTGCTATTGATAGCTTCAAGATTGTTATCCAGTAATGTATTTTTAGATACAAACAATCTAATCGAAAATAAAGAGAGCAGAGAGAACAAAATAATAACAATATCTCTATACCTCTTTAACTGATAACCTTTCCATGCAAATACTAAAAGATAAACAAGAACCAACTCAACTATTAATCCCAAAAAACCAAATTTTGGAAATAGTATAGCAATAGTAGGAAGAGGATTAAGCCAAGAGATAAAACCTATCGGTGGCAAAGTAACTATTAAAATAACTATAGGTAAACGATAAACTCTTTTTTGAAAATATTTACTCCAAATTAAAATCCAAGATAAAGAAGAGAGAAGAGCTACACCTACCCAACTCAAAAAAGCATAAAGTGGGTCGTTGTAATAGTGTTCAACACCAAAAAATAATCCTCTGCTTCCAATAAGATAATATCCTAAAACAAACAAAAAAAGATACCATCGTTTCTCTAAAAGAAGATATGCAAAAAATAGAGATAAAGATAATATTGTCATCTCTAAATTTAATCCCCAAGAGAGATAACCTATTGTCATTCCTAAAAAAAGAAATATCATAAATTCACTTCATGTATAAAAGAGCTATCTTTTTGCATGAATTTTGATACTGCAACTTTAGACCTATCTAAAAAAATCTTATCCTTAAAAAAAAGTATCTGTTTGCCATATATAGGTGCTTGACCTGCAATAAAAATTAGCATATCACCTCCCTCTAATACTTGACCATTATTTGATTTTTTTGCACCTTTTAATCGCATACATTCATCAACAGTTAAGAGTGGTCGAGAAATCTCTTGCAGACTCTCTGTTACTTGCCCTAACATGACAGAAATTCTATCTCCTGATGTAGTAGTATAGCTTTTAACTACAGTAGTAGTTCCTGTCATCTTAGAGAGTAGTTCGGCTGTCTCAACCTTGTTGGGTGCAAATGCAACACGAATATGACAGTTTGACATAATAGACTCATCTTTACCGTATGCCTCGTATAGTTGAGAAACATCTTGAACAATAATATATGCTTTTATTCCATACCCTGCCATAAATGCCAAACTCTCTTGGAAAATAGATAATTTACCAAGACTAGTAAACTCATCAAGCATTAAAAGCATTCTATGATTATAGTTTTGAATACTTTTACCATTTTCAAACTCTAAATCTTCCAATAAACGTCTAAGAAGTTGATTCATAATAAGTCTAATAAGAGGCATGATTCTACTCTTATCATTAGGCTTTAGAACCAAATAAAGACTTACAGGTTTCTCTCCATTCATTAAGTCATTAATTTTAAATTCACTTTTAGAAGTATTATTAGAGATAATAGGGTCAACATACAGGTTTAAAGAAGATGAAGCAGACCCAACAACTCCTGATAACTCTTCTGGAGCTTTATTAAGCATCTCTCTTCCTACAATAGAAATAAGTCTATGATGACTGTTAATCATCTCATCTAATAAATCTTGTATATCACTTTGGTTTAATAGCTCATATACATCAGAAAGATTTGGATAACGTTTATTCTCCTTTTTTGATTTATAAATAGTATAAAGTATCAAACCACTAATAAAAGAGAAGCTTGATTTCTCCCAATAGTCTCTTAACCCTTTCCCCTCTGTATCAACAATCATCATAGCAATATTTTGTACATCACCAATCTCATAATCAGTCTCCATACGAATCTCATCAAGAGGATTGAATTTAACACTCATACCATTAGGTGCTGTAGGGTCAAATTTTAGGACTCGATTATTAGCATACTGTTCTCTCCAACCTGCTGTTAATGCCCAATTTTCACCTTTTATATCAAGAACAATAACCGATTCTCTCCAATCTAGCAAAGTAGGAATAACTAGCCCTATACCTTTACCTGAACGTGTTGGTGCAAAAGCTAATATGTGTTCAGGACCATTATGTTTAAGGTATTCTAATTTTGAACCATCTTCAAAACCTCCAATATAGACACCCTCTTTTTGTCTATATAGTCCTGTTTTCTTTATATAAGAAGTACTCATCCAATGAGCTGTTCCATGCACATCATCATGAGTTTTACTTCTTCTAAGTGCAAGAAGTCGAACCAAAATAAATACTATAAAAACAGAAACAAAGACAAAAATCATTGTAATATTTAGTGTTTTAAAAAAGATACTATATTGATTAAAGTAATCAAACTGCCAAAGAATCCAGTCAAAAGGATTATAAAATGACTGAAAAAGTGAGTCTCCTAAATTTTTATGATAGTTAAAATGATATGCTACATATTGAGTAGCAAGAATATTAACTATAAAAAATAATGAAATTACTACAATAAAACTAACAATATAATTTCCTACTTGATTATTGCTTCTAGCTCCATAACTTTGATTGTTCAATCCATTGTCCTAAAATGAAATTTTGCTCTAAGAACATTTGCAAAAGTATAACAAAATTAATTATATTAAAACATATTTTCGATATAACAAATATTACTTAAAAGTGAACTAAATCCCCATTCCCTTTTTACGCTCTTGGTCCTGAATCCTCTTCATTCTCCTGTCCACAAACTCAATCTTAAGGTCATAACGCTCATTAACCATCATCAGACGCTTTTTAAACTCTAAGCTCCCTTGAACATCTAAACGCTTACCAAACTTCTCTGTAGCCATCTCTAAAGAGGTAAGTATGGCTCTATCACTATCTTCAATGGTCACTTTTAGGTAAGAGCCTGTATCAACTATCTTTCCATGCTCTTCAATCTCATAGACTGCTTTTCCCTCTTTGGTTATCTGTAGCTTTAGACTCTCCCAAATCTTATGATTGATTTTACCTTGTGGGTGTCGTAAGATATTCTCATTGGGTTTAAATACCATTTTAGTTCTTCTAAGAGCTTCAAGAGCCAACTCATCTCCAGCTAATGCTCTCTCAAGTAGAAACTCTTTATAGGAGAAGAGTCTATTTGCTTTATGAATAGCGTTTCTCTTTTTTGCAAACCGTTCACTAAGCTCTTTTAACTCTGCTCGTCTATGAGCAAATATATTTTGTCTTTGTTGATACTTTTGAGAAGAGGAGAGGGTAGGGTGATGGTTAATCTTCTCTAGTTGCTCCTTATATTTTAACCCTATACTCTCACGTAGTGCTAACCTACTCTTTTTCTCTAAACTAAGCTCCTCTTTTTTAGTGACTCTTCTTCTTTTGATAAGCTCTTGATACTCCTCCCATAGAGAGGATTTAGGCATACCAAAGCTCTTTTTAACCCTAGAGCTTGTCTTATAGCTTTTAAACGCTCCAAATCGCTTCTCTAAGCTCTTTTTAGACAATATCCTATGAACATCACTCGCTTTTACAAAGAGCTTTCTCTTCTTATCTCCAATCACTAAACCATTGGCTCTTGGTTTTATCTCTAAATTGTATTGGGCTAAGAGTTCCTGTAACTCTTTTAAATCACTTTGAGGATTTGCTATAAGCTCTTTTATCTCCTCTAAAACCTCCTCTTTAATCCATGTTAAGAGGTTCTTCATACCTGAGTGTATCTCTTGGTCTCTGTATCTATGCTCTTTGGTTTTAGAGTTACTATTTTCACTCTCTTTTAACGACACCTTTTTATCCGTAAATAGCTCGGTAGGGTGGTTATCTCTCTTTAATTTATACCTCTCTTCTAGCTCTTGAGCCTTTTTTTGTAACTTCATTTTTGACTTCCAAGGGTCTACTAAAAGGTTTGTATGTGGATTTAATCGATTAACAGCTATATGAATATGAAAGTTATTGGTATTGTTGTGAGTTACAGAGAGTCTATGGTGTTCTTGCATTCCTAAAACCTTTAATAGCTCCTCCTCAATAACCTCTAAAACTTCCCTAGAGGGCTTCTCCTCCTCTTGAAAAGATACTACAAGATGCAGACTCTTATCACTCTTTACCATCTGATTTAACTCTTGCATCTGTTTAATATAGGAGATATTCTCCTCTATCTTCTCAAATGGACAATTAGAAAAAGCGTAATGCTCTAACTTCTCACCTCTATTTTTAACATCAAGTAGATAGTTTGCTAAACCTCTAAATGAACCTTTACCCTTTGAAGCAACCTGTTTTACTATCACCATCTACTCCTTAGATGGCTCTAAGAGCTGACGAGCTATCTCTAGCAGTTCACTCTCTTTATCGATTAAATCATCTACTAAATCTGATATATCCTCATAACGTCTATCTCCTAAATTACCCCATCTACCATTTTCACTCTCTAGCCATAGTTTAAAGAGTCCTCCTAAGCGTCCTAAATCTGCTCTGCACTTTACAAGTTCTGATAAGGCTCTTTGGTCTACTACGGATTTAATAGGGTAGTTCAATCCAAGATTTCTAAGATAGGCACTAGAGCTAAGTCCTGTATTGACTGCTTTCTCTTTTATCTCTTCATACTCTCTATCTGTACATCTTGTATTGATATATCTATTTTTTAACTTTTTACTCTCTTTTTTTACTTTGGAACTTTTCATCTTCTCCTCTTTATTTATTACTTAAAAGTGAAATGTTTTAACTAATTTGTCATATTACCGTTTATGGATAAAAAGGTGTTTTTTGTTTTGGTTCTCTTTTTTTATTCTTTCTGTTTTTTGTTTCTTTTAAAAAACTATTTTTTATAAAGAACTTCTTTTTCTTTTATCTCTTTTTTTAATAGCTCTTTTTTTCAAAAAGCTTCTTTTTTCTGTTGAGCCATCTTTTGGCGAATAAGGTTCAGGACTAGAATGTGTCGTAAAAATTTATTTTTTGTGTCACGTTCTCCCATCCTGCCCTTTTTTCTTTTATTTTTTCTTTACAATAGTACTCTATTTTTATTTAAATTTACTATTTTTTAGTTTTTTTTGTTAAAATATCAAAAATAGAAAACTATTGGAAACTTTTGTAAACTATCGAATAGATTTTGGGGTTTACTCCAAAAAGAGAGGTGATTTTATGGCTAGTGGTAAAATGGCTGTTGGTGAAGCTGTTATTGAGTTTTATGCTTCACTTGATACTATTAAAGATTATTATGAGAATAGGGGTTATAGAAAAATCTCACTTCTTCACAAGGCTCTCAAAGAGAAGCTTGGTTGGAAGATGGGCTATGATACTTTTCGGTATCACTTTAATAAAGAGTTTAAGAAGAGTAAAAACTCTTCTAAGGAGCAGAGTAATAAAAATAGTGAGGCTTCCTCTTCAAAGAAGAAAGCTCATGAGCCTATTATTGCTACTTTTTCTATGAGTGATATTAAGCCTTATAATCCTCATACTTCTCCTATTGATGAGAGTAGGATTTTGAGGTGAGGGTGGTTTTTTATTATCTCTCTATTTTTTAGAGAGATAGTTTTTTTTAGGTATTGAGTTTCTCTTTTTTTAGAATAGTCTTCCTGTTGCGAATATCTCTAGTTCTTTGTTAGTGTAGAGTAGTTTATTCTCTATGGTATCGCAGGGTAGGGTGATTTTTTTTGGTTGGGGGTGTTGTTCTATTTGCAAATCATTAGTGGCTCTATTTTGTTTCTCGTTTTTCTCTTCTTCTTTTTTTATTTGGTTATGGTTTTGGGTTTGTCTATTTGAGGCGTTCATAATATATTTTGGGGTGTACCATATTGAGAATTTTTCATTGGATAGGGCGTTACCGTGGATTACCTCTGCTGATATTCCCAATAGGGATAGTTGGATAAAGCTCATGTGTACGCAGAGTATATCTACATCTATTGCTTGTACTTCCATTATATTTTGGTATTCAAATCCATACTCTCGTTTTATTATATCTGCTCTTGCTATTATCATTACTCCAGAGCCACAGCATGGCTCTACTATTGACTCTTTGTTTTTGATTGGCTCTCCTAGAATGGAAGCCATAAAGTTTGATATGTGGTATGGGGTGAAGAATTGACCTTTATATTTTGAGCCTAGATTTAGGTTCATAAAGCATTCACCTAGAAAGTCACCCATTTTATCCTCTAAGCCCATTGCTAGGTAGCTTAGGAGTTTTGGGAATATTTCGGCTATATTTTTTTTATATTTTGAGATGGTTTGCAGGTACTCTTTTTCAAGCTCTTCACTTCTTAGGAAGGGTTGGTATAGGCTTATAGCTGTCATTTTACAGAAGTCTGTGAAGAGTTCCCATGCTTGGAACTCATAGCAGTTTGACTCTATTAGTTTTATAAACTCATTTTGTGCTTTTTTATAGTTCATTTTTTTATACCTTTTCTCTTTTTTTAGTAGATTATTTCGATAGAGTCATCATCAAGGGTATCTGTTTGCAAGAAGCGTTTTATCTCCTCTTTTGCCTCATCTATATCACTACATTTTAGGTAGAGGACATCTTCGCTTCCATCTATCACTACAAAGAAGCTTTTTTTACTCTTTTTGTGGTTATTGTTTTGTGGGTTTAGTACGGTTTGGCTCATGCTCTTCTCCTACATCTCAAATAGGTTTAATTGGATAGGTTTAGTTGATACTTTTTCTAAATCTATCTTTTCACCAATTTTTTTAAAGAGGTATCTTTTTATCTCTCCATAAGAGGCAACACCTTTAGCACTATTTACAAAGATTGAGTGGTAGCCTGTAGAGGTAAATGCTTCAAATCCTCTACTTAGGGCATGAAAAGCAAAGTGAGATAGGTTTGTGCTTTTAGAGTAGAGGGGTTGGTAGATTACGGCAAAGCTTAGGTGATTTATCTCAAAGAAGAGGGTATAGATTAGCTCTTTACCTCTTTTATTGATTGACCCATTTAGTAGGCTCTTTTTTTCATATACTTTATAGGGTATGCTACACATAATTTTTAAATCCTTTCTATTCTTTTTTATAGAGATACAAACTCTTTTATGATTGATTTTCTTGTTTATGAGCGTTTTGAATCCCCTCCTTTTTTTATTTTCCAAGGTGGAGAGGGTTTTAGCTCATATTCAAGATTTTCTCGTCCAATCACTCTTCGTTATCCCTATTGACGAATGAGGAAGAGATAAAAAATACTTAGTTTGGAATAAAACACTTTTTATTCCAAAGTCAGTATTAACGTAGTGGTTTTAGCTAGAGTGTAGTGAGGAGTATGGGGTAACTAAGTGTGAGTGGATGAGAAGAGCCAGAGTAACAAAACGCTCTTTACCTTGAGAAGAAAATAAAAAGATATGAAAGAATCGGAACGATAGTGTAGATTTTCCGATTGAATTGAATAAGTGATTAAAAAGGAACTTAGAAAATATTTGGCTCCTCTTTAGCTATGACCTTTTATAAGTGTCTGTGCAACGAACAGCGAAACAGTTGCTTATAAAAATTGGGGCATAGATGAAGAGGAGGTCAATATTTTATCAGTAGTGGAATGGGGGTTTCATTTTTTTAGGAACAGCGTGGAGAAAAAAAGGAAAGTCTTGTTCTACGGTCTCTTTTTAATGGCTTGTTCAATAGCTTAGGGATTAGAACACGAAGTGCGACGTACCATGTACTCGCCTTGGAACGGAGTGGAAAGGTTCAAGCCCGACCCGTAGGGGAAGCCCCCCTATATGATACTTAAATGAGTATATAAACTTCACAGAATGAAACATTATGTTAAGCAAACTCAAATTCATAACTTTTCAAGGATATTATCAAACTTAACAAAATATTCTTTATAATCCTTGACATTAACCCCACGCCTTTCAATATATTTTGTATTAAATCTTTGTACAGCATAAAATAATGAAGCAAACAACATATACTCTTTCATATGTTTTATTTCAATTTTACTTGAATTAGCATTACTATAAGCATTGAGTAAAGTAGTTAAGTAGTCAATGTTTAGGGTACTATCATTATTGAAACACCAACTATTAGCAACAACACTTAAATCAAAAATTGAATCACCAGTACATGACTCAATAAAATCAAAAACACCTGTTAATTTATCATTCACAAACTTAGCATTATCAGGAAATAAATCTCCATGAATAACACAATTATTATTTACCTTCAAATTTTGAATCAACTTATATCTTTTCATAAAATTATCTTTAGTAGATTTATCAAAAGATGAAATTTGAATATTATTCAGCATATTTTTTAATTGACTTTGTGTGTATAAATTAGGGTTTATCGAGTTCAATCCAGTTGTCTGTTTATGAAATTTACCCAAAAAATCTCCTATTTGATTAATCTGTTTTAATGAAGGATAACAAATAGACTCTCCTTCAAGATAACTAAATAAGCCAATTGGCTTATCATTAAAAAACTCTATTTGTTCTTTCGATAATAAAAATTTTGGAATAGGTAAATTCTCTAATACATTAAGCAGTTCTATCTCATTTCTCAAAATTTCTTCATCTGCAAATTCATAAATTTTAAATATATATTTTTTACTTTCATCCTCTCCTATATATGTAGTATCAGAAATTCCATCTATAGTTTGTTTTAAACTTAGAAAAGTAAAATTATACTTTTTAAGTAATTTGTTAACCTGTTCTATATCAATTAATGTTCTTACACCCATTTCTTATCCTCAAATTAATAAATCAATATTTTTAATACATATCCAATAATTTTTTTTATTTATCTTAAATGTATTTAATATATGCTCAGGGGAATCAAAATTATCTAAAATATAGCTACCAATACTATATTGATTACTATCTACAATATTTCTAGCTTCATAAAATAATTCTTGATTATTAAAAAGTAAGCTTTTATTATAGAGAATTGCTGCTTTCGCATAATATTTTTGATATTTATCTGCTGTATATAATGCTATTTCAAAAAGTCTCTTCGCATTATCTATATTTCCCCTAGAAACTTCCATTATGGCTTGATTATTAAAATAATAACATTTCACTTCCATATTTATGAAATTTACTCTCTCTTCAATCTCTTCATTTTCTACAGATACTTTATGATAAACCATATAATTACTATGAATAACTTCAATCATACTTTCATCAAAGATTGACTGCTCATTTCTTAATACCTTTTCATATATGGGTGCTAAGATATTTTTTGCTTTTTTATAATCTCCTTTAGAGAAATAATAAATAGAAAGAGTATTACTCACTATGTAAATTTTCACCTGATTAGGATAACCTTGGTATATTTCTATAGAACTATTTAAATACTGTTCTGCCTTTTCAAAGTTTTTTAAATCATCCACATAAACTCTACCTATTGTATAGTAAAAATAAGCTGTTTGCATCTCATTAAAATCATTATTTTCCAGATACTTATTAATTACTTCTATAGCCTGATTCCATTTTGAATCACCTTTACTCATAGATATATAATTTAAAATATCATCAAATTCTGCATAATTTTCATTTATTAAAAATTCAATTATTTCAAACGAAACTTCCCTACTATTAAAATAGTAGAAATTTTTATACAACTCTTGAATGAAAATATGATGAGTTGTATTGTATTTAGAAAATATCCAATTTAATATTTGTTCTATTCCCTCTTCATCATCCACAAAGTAATCTTCACTACATTGTTCTTCATCGATAAGCCAATCATAAAGTGTTTTATGAAAAAACTCTACTTTCTCATTATTTATATAAATTAATGAACCTATAGAATCTTTTACTCTCTTCATCTTTTTTTTATTCCAACCCAATATCTCTCTTAAATATTTTAAAGGTAAAGAGGTCCTAGTTGCAACCATGAGTTGAAAAACTTTTTCTTGATTCTCTTCATACTCTTTAATATCTGGGAATTGTCTTAGAAAATACTGTTCATAAACCCCACTTAACTCATTTGGAAAAGTATCAATCTCTTCAACAGATACACTACCATTCTTGATTGCAGAAAGTACCTCATTAATATAAAGCATATTATTTTGACTTTTCTTCACAAGCACTCTCAGCATATTACTTTCAATATCCCCTAACTCTTTAGTAATTATTTTTTCTATATCTTTACTATTTGCATCCGTATCTCTTGTATCAAGTACCATAGGAGAAAACTTTGATAATGCTATTTTTAAATTAGGTTCAGGTCTACTGACAATAAGTAGTCTCAACCATTTAGGTAGTTTTTCAAACTCATTAGCTATTAAATGGATAATTCCAAATTTTTCATCTTCAATCTCATCTAAACCATCAATTATATAAATATGATTATTTGGGGGAACTTCAATTTTATTCATAGGTTCAAGAATTATTTTTTGAAAAAAATCTTTAAGATTCTTAGAATACTTTTGATATTCATCATTACTTATTTTTTCAATTTCTCTTTTATAATTTGGTAATTGTGTTGACATATGATATGCAAATGTTTTTATAAGTTCTAGTGGACTTCTTCTTAAGACACTATCATATTGACAGAAAAAAACACCTGCAATATTTGGTAATATATGAATAGCATTCGCAACTATAGCTGTCTTTCCATACCCTGCTTTAGCTGTAATCCATAATACTGATGAAGCTTTAGAATCGTTTAACCAAGTTAAAATTTTACTATATATCCATTCTCTTCCTATAAATTTTTTAGTTTGTTTTACAATATCCAAATCAAAGTTTTGAGGTTCTAATAACTTAACTAAAGAATGATTTGAACTCGTTTCAATTAACTTATTATTTTCCTCTAAAATAGCTATCAACTTTTGTAAATAAATTTGATATAACTCCTCATTAAACTCATCAGCATCTTTATCCCAAATATTTATCATATCTATCCATTGTAAACGACAAATTGATAATGGAGGGGTAACCATTTCTAACATAACAGGAATAATTGGCTTATTTTCTAAAATTGCATAAGAAATTTCATTAAGACAAAATCCATTAGGTCTTCTAACAGCATGTTCTGTCATGAAAAATACAACTTCATCATTTGATGATAAAGCATCTTCTAACATATGCTCCCAATCAGATTTTATTCTTATATTCTCTGTATCTAACCAAACTTGAAAACCTTTGCTTTCTAAATCATCTTTAATTCGCATAATAAAATCAACATACTTTTGAGGTTTTCTTCCATATGATATAAAAATTTTTTTCTTCATTTCTAAAACTCCTAATTAGATTTTTTTAAGTGGTCTTGACAATGGGGTACATTATACATCTCTATGAGAATAGCTAATAAACGCTTTATAGTTTCTCTCTTTCATCTACCCCTCCACAATCTCAAACCCACCCCGAGCCAAATATTCAGGGATATAATAGACCGAATCCATGTCATACTTATAGGTTTTTTTAATAGTATCATTATCAAAATTCTCTAAAGGCAGTAAACAATAATGCTCTTTAGCATCTTTATTCTTTTGACTACTATAATCCCAACCATTTAGATATTGGAAAGCACACCAACGATTGTGTTCTGACCTTGCTACTTTGTCAAAAAGTGTCTCAAATGAAGTTGGAAAATCATCAACCTTATAGTTTTTAAATCTTGCTTCTATTGTGTTAATATCTTCTAGTTTACTATTAAATCGCTCTCTATTTAGCTTTAAAAGCTCTTCTAGTCTTTTTTCTGCTTTTACTCTTTTGAGACCAAAAGCCAAAAGTTTAATATCCATATGTATCGCTTGGGTTTTGTTAGTATCTTGTTCATGTGGCGTAATATCTAACCAATGTTCATTTAATTTTTTTTGAACAACATCTTTCTCTCCCTGATAATCATTATGAATCAACTTAGCTATCAAATCGAGCTTTTCATCAATCAAAATCTCTTTAGTCGAAGTCGTTCTAATATTTCCAAAGGAGTAAAAGTTCTTAAAAGCTTGATTATCTTTGTCTATCTCTTCACCTAATCCTAAATTGTGTTCTAATGCAAAAAGAACTTTGGTATTAAACCTATTATGACCAATATCTTTGATATAGGTGGTATCTTGCAGATTGATTGCAATATCAAGATTTTTCTCCTCATTAGTTGTGGCAATTAGAACATTAGTCAAATTATCACTGTGCCAAATAGGGTCTTCATAAAACTCCAAAGTCTCACTATCAATATCTTTAGCACTGATAGTTAGATGAGGAATCTTGTCTATCTTAGGAAAGAGTTTTCTGATTCTATCTCGAAATTTTGTAGAGTTTTCACCTATAAAATGTAGATTTAGCCTATTTTGATTGGGAAGTGTAGAGAGAAATGAGATATGATAAACAAGTTCAACAGCCAAATCAGAATCACCAACTAAGATTATATTAAAGTCTTCATCCGTCTTAATAATATTGGTCATATTTCCTAAAATAGTATGTTCTAAAAAGAGTTTTTTTACCATATTTTCATATAGAGAGTAGGTTACAATATTTACATGCTTATCTTTCTCTTTTCCAATTACATCTTGCTTAAAAAGCACATTCAAATCTCGATTTTGAATACAGACATGAACCGTTTGATTTTTATCTTCACTATTTTCAATTTTACTCATAAGAAACTTACCTAAAGCAATGTTTTTTCTATCATTTCCTGTAGAGATAATACACCTCTCCATCTTATCTAAATCAAGACTTTCAATAGCACCTTTAGTATTGTACTCACTTATCGTAGCAAAATCTTTCTCTTGAAAATACTCTAAATAGGTGTTGTTTCTATCTTTTTCTATAATAATTGTAGATTCTTTGTCCTGTTCATTTTTTAAGAAACTAACATTCTGTTCACTCAATCCTACTATCAAGGTATAGCTATCTCTCTGTATAGCCTTTATATGCCACTTATTAAAATATTTTGAGAAAAACATAATAAAAAAACCAAATGAAAAAGTTGCAATACCTAAAAATCTAGCAATATCTAAAAGCCAATAAGTATCATCATTCCACTCTGCTACAAAAAGTCCTAAAGTATTATTGATACTACCTAAAAATGAAGAAGTACCAACATTAAGGAAACCAATTAGACCAAAAAAAATGGTTGCAGATATTAGATATTTTAGTATCTTTTCTCTGTTCTTTTTTAAATTATATGGTTGGATTTTTTTGTAACTTAGTAGGCTTATCATGATTTTCCCTTATTAAATTAATATAACAAGTATAATATATTTATTATTCAGATAAGATATAGAAATTTGCTTCTCCAAAAAATCTAAAAAAGACCCCTTAAAATCATCTAAAAATCATAAGGATTGAAGATGAACAGATACACTACAAGACATGGAAGAAAACGGCTAAGACAACGTTTAGGCTTAAAGAAAAAAGCTCATGCTCGACATATACAAAAAGTTTTAAGAGATGGGCTTGTTGAGTATAGAGATATGGAGAAAAAGATTCTTTATGTTTGGTATGACTGCCACAAATATATCTTTTCTAACTACAAAAACTTGGAAGCTCGTTTAATTACAGTTTTTCCAAGAGACAAGAAACAGTCTCTCTCTAATCATAGAAATCATCTAACACCTTTCTCATTGATGAAGCTAGATGAGTCTCGAAGTGCATAGGCATTTTAAATTCTATTTTTTTGGAAGAAAATATATTTTTCTCCAAAAAATCCAAAAAGAGTAGATTAAACTACGATTATCTTAAAAGACGAAAGGATAAACGATGAAGAGAAAAATTCTGATGAGTTTAGTTATGTTTGGGTGTTTAAACCCTTTGTTTGCAAATGATACTGTAGATTGGGATAAAGAAGAACAGCTTGAAACTCAATTAAAACAGAAAGAAGAGATGTTGAAAAAGCAACAGATAAAAAGCAAAATGTTATTAACTGAAGCTATTGTAATAGCTCAGGATACTATTGATAGTTTAGAGAAAAACCTTGAATTTTTTCAAAAAATTCAATCTAGCAAAGAGTATCGAGAGTGTACGATAATCAAAACATATATTGAAAACATCAATAAAGATAGAAATATTGCTGACGAATTGTATCAAGAGAAAGAGGTAACAAAAAAGCAATATACCATTTATATATCAAAATTGAATGCAACTCAACAATCTCTACAAAACAAAATAGACCAAAAAAAATGTAAATAAGGAGCAAAAGATGAAAAGAGTAATTTTAGTAACAGCAATAACATTAATAGGAAGTTCAAGTCTCTATGCTAAAGAGATTCCAACTAACCCAAAAACACCATCTACTAATCAATCTAAAAGAGCAAAGATAGAAGTTATAGAAGCCAAAATTAAAAAATATGAAGAGTATTTAAAAAATTTACCAATTAAAACAAAACAGGCAATTGCAGAGCTTTCTGGTTATAAAGACAAAGGAAATGAAGCTGAACGCATGACAAAAGACCTTCTTGTAACCTTAGATATGTGTGCTACAAATGAACTTAACGAAATGGCTGCTTCTGCTTGTAATGATATAAATGAGGAAGATGTTTCTGTAACAATTAAAACTTATCAAGCAGAAATAGAAGATATGATTGCAATGGCAACAAAAAAATTAGAAGATTTGAAAATAGATAAAAAAAATGCACCTATTATTGAACGGGCAAAAAAAGCATTAGAAAATGCTAGAGATATTTTGAAAGGAGTAAAATAGTCATGAAAAAAATAATTTTAACATTAGGACTAATCGGCTCTCTCTATGCAAATAACTCTCTCTCTTGTGAGAGTATGAGTGAAAAGGAGTTTCATCAAAAACTATTAGAATATAAAAAGAGTATTGATATAAGTAAATTTCAAAATCCTAAAAATATCAATGATACCAACAGAGAACAGATGCAACAGCATGTAAAACAAGTCTCCTTTAATGGAAACACATTAAAGCAGTGTCAATTAATTTTAGATATACGAAGATACCCTGCAAATGATGGAAGACGCTATAAAGCACTATTGTCATTAAATTATGACTCTTTAAGCAAAGCAGAAAAGAAATTATATAATACTGTTTTACAAGAATCAAAAGGAAACTTTTTCAATTATAGTAGAGCTTCTGTTATATCTAAAGATATGGTAAACTACCCTCTTGTCTATTTAACAATGACTAACTCTACTATTTATGAGTTTAGAGAGATAAATCATAAAGTTAAGCGTTATAAAGTAGCTACAGATATGGTTAATATTCCTTTTAAAGCAGGAGGTATACAGGCAAAACAAGCATATATTTCCTATTTAAATAATAATCATAATAGTAACTTTACATTACCAAGAGTAAAAAATAATATTGATGAATTACAAAATAAAGTAAGAGCAAATACTAGGAAATTTCATCATAATCATGATATACAACTAAGTCCATTCAGAATAGTAACAAAAGATTTAAAAAATGTAAAATCTTTTAAGAAATATAATAAAAAGGTCCTTAAAAGAACTATTCCTAGAGGTGCTCAAATCAAATATTTACATCAACGTGGAAACACTAGTGATTGTGTTATTTCATATGACAATAAACAATGGACCATTTCAGAAAAGCAGTGGCATGATAGCATAGGAGGTTTATAATTATGAAAAAAATAGTACTATTGAGCTTATTAGCTCTATCTTTAGAGGCAAAAATACTAACTAGTGAAGAGAATTTTCATCATGCACAAAAAGATTTATATGCTAAACAAAAAATTATTAATCAGGGAGTAAAGAGGAATGTTTATGAGATTTTAGATAGTTATAAAAATAATCCAAAAGCAAGACTTTTAAAAAAATGGTTCAAGATTGCTTCACAAGTGACCTACAATAGTTCACTTGGAGCTTTTATAGAAAAAACAACTATTAAAGCAAAATCAATAACCACACAACTAATATTTTTAGAAAAAGGAGCAATGAGTAATAATGACAAAAATGTTTTATTGAGTAAATATAATTTCTTAAGCAAATTTAAAACATATAATAGACCTTTAAATAAAAAACTTTTTGTTTACGCAAAAGATGACAAAGGTAAAAGTGGTAATCTTTTTTTAAGAACTATGCCAATTCTTGATAAATCTACAATCAAGAGAGATAGTAATGGAAATTTTATAACATTAAGAGATAAAAGTATGGTAATATTGTTACATGAAATTTCATTTGAAATTGGTAGTTATACGACACATTGGGGATATATTGAATCTCCTGCTGATGGTAGAATTGGTTGGATTAATCTAAAAAATACAAAGGAGAAGAGATGAAGTTAAATATATTAGGCAGAGTGGTATTATATCTCTCTGTTGCTACAATATTTTTTCTTAGTTTTGTTAACTTAGTTCAATTCCCTAGCCATAAAAAAGATGAAGTTTCAACAACAAATATTACTATAAGTACTGTTCAGAAGATTGAAAAGAACCGTAAAGAAAATGTTCGTAATAGTATGCAGAATAAAAAGAAAGAGATAAAAGAAATAAACTTTTTAGAGAAACTACCTAAAATAGTATTTTTTGACTATATCTCTTCTAAAAATAGTCGTATTATAGTCTTAATTTACCTCTCTATAGCCTTTACTTTTTTATTGCAAACGACACTTCTTGCTTTGAGTAACTATTATGATGATTTATTGATATTTGGAGAAAAAAGAGTTGATAATATGTTCATATATATCTCTGAGTGGACGGTCAATGTACCACCTGTGCTTGGTGTTGTTGGAACAATATTCTCTTTTGGTATAGTAGTTAGTCATAGCGATATAGGTAATCTTAGTATTGTTTTTAAAGAGAATTTTGCAAATGCTGCATTAACTACCATCTTAGGTGGAGTTGTCTATATTTTAAATCTATTACTAAATATTTTTATTGTAAAAAATCTTTCTACTAGTAGAGTCATCAAGGGGGAATAGATGAAAAAATTTTCTGCTCCTCCTATGATTATTATTTTAGATGTTCTATTTGTAGTACTCTTTATACTTGTTTTAGAGCAGTCTCCAAATATTAAAGTAGAACTACCTCAAAAAGTTTGGTTAAAAGATACAATTGTAGTTGATGATAAAATAGAATATTTTTTTAATGATTCAAAACAAAAATGGGAAAATCTTAATAAACTTCCAAAAAGAACTCGTATCTATGATAATATAATCGTTTTAAATACTCTTTGCGAAAAGAATCAATTTTGTAAGAAGGTAACACCGTATAAAGGTAAAATTAAAAAAATTGCAATTAAAGGAGATTTATATGATGAAATATCTTCATTAATGACCGATTCTTGCTTTACATTTCCAAAAGAGTGTTCCAATGTAACATATCATATAAAAGATAATGGAAGAGTTGATAGAGAGAGACTCAAAAATGAATTTCCTATTTTTAAAGATATATTATTAGAAGATAATAAACACTAAATATTATATAGTCCCTCCAATTAACAACAAATAATCAAATATCTGCTATACTAAATCCACCTAAAAGAGGGGATTTAGTAATGGGAAGTAAACTAAATATATTCATTAGCTACCGAAGAGCAGACAGTGAAGATTTTGCAGGTCGTCTCTATGACCATCTTTCACAAGAGTATGCAAGTGCTTTTTTAGATACCGAAGATGGTATTGGTGCTGGAGAGAGGTTTTTAAAGGTCATTGTCAAAGAGATAGAAAAAGCCGATGTTTTTTTAATGCTTATAGGCAAAGAGAGCGAAAAAGAGTTTAAAAAGAGAGAAAACGAAGATGATTATGTCTTAAAAGAGATACTTCATGCACACAAGTCAAACTGTACGATTATACCTCTACTTCTTAATGGGGTAACAGAGATTGAGTATCTACCAGATGATTTAGATTTTATAAGAGAGTTGAGCTATTATGAGTTTTCTCATAAAAAATTTTCTCTTAACCTAGAGGGGTTAAAAGATGAGATTAACAAACATAGACCAAAACAAAAAGAGCCTAATGGTGTCAATAGAGCTTTTATTCAAGAGGTCATAACCGAAGTTCTAAATCAAAAACTAATTGTCCTCTTTTACCAAGACTCTACCAATATCTCCATACATCTTAAAGCAATTGAAGCCGAAGTTCAGTCTCGATTTTTAGATGAGTTTTATATGGTATCTATTCCCCCTTATGTAGATGAGGAAGAGGAGTATTTTGCTTGTGTGGCTAAAGATTGTGGTTTAGATGGTGAGGTCAAAAAAGTAAGTGAGTGGGCTAAAGCAATGCACAAGAAGCTTATGAGTAGTAGTAAACCTCTTCTACTTTTTGTAAATGATTTAGAAGAGGGAAACAAAACTTTTAACCGACAGTTTGCAACCATACTGCGAAAATTAAAAGATAGATTTTCTCATTTTCATGCCATCTTTATAGGGAGAAAAGCTTTGGCTACTTTGGTTTATGGAGAGGGAGTACTCTCTCCTCTAAACAATGTCAAAGAGATTTTTTTCCCTGAACAAGAGATGAAGTTAGGAGAGCGTAAAATAGTTCAAGAGTTGAACAGCTTGGGCAGATACAAAAAACAGATTTGTAAGCTTCTCAAAAAAGAGAAAATAGCTCGATTTGCAACGTGGTATCACAATGAGACGATTAACACGCTTTTTTGGAAAAATCTTTTAGTCAAAGAGGGTTCACACTTGGTTTGGCGAGGAGAGCTAACCAAAGAGATAGCAAGGGAGGTTTTGGAGTGTGATGGGGATGTGGTATAATAGTAAAAAAAGTAAAGGACAATAGATGTATTCCGTTAAATTAGATATAAACCCTTTAATCTATGAGCATATTATGTTTTTTTTAAGAAATCTTCCAAAAAATATGGTTACGGTTCATACCAATAAAATTAATAAAGAGTTAAAAACTAAAATTGATATTGATAATTTGCCCTCTTCGGTTGATAAATATGTGGGTATTGTCAATGAAAATGAGGTTGATTTGGACTATAAAAATAGCAGAGCAGACTATTTAGCAGAGAAGTATCTATGAAAGTTTTTGTAGATACCAATATTTTTATAGATATTTTGCTCAATCGAAAAGAGTTTATAAAAGAGTCAAAACAGGTTTATAAGCTTTGTGAAAACCATATTGTCAAAGGTTATGTTGCTCCTATTAGTATTAATAATATCTATTATATCTGCCGAAAAGCAGTTAACCAAGAGGCTTTAACCTCTTTTTTATGTGATGTATCTCATATTTTCACCATATCGCCAATGAACAATGAGAGTGTGGTATTTGCAAAAAATCTAAATATTAAAGATTTTGAAGATGCTTTACAATCTGCTATGGCGATTCAGAGTGGTTGTGATTGTATTGTCACAAGAAATGTAGATGATTTTAAAAAAGTAGCAGGTATAGAAGTGTTTAGTCCTAAAGAATTTTTATTGAAATTTCAATAATGGTAGTCAAAACCAAATCCAAAAAATCCAAACCAAACAAGTTAAAATAACAAATGGTAGGGTGTTTTCCCCAGAAAACACCGTCAAAACCAAACCCAAAAACCCCAACAAAAAAGGGATTAAGATGCACAAAAAAACCAAATTTTCATTAGACGGTGTAGTCAGTGACTACACCCTACGAATGTTATTTATCTTCTTCACACTCTTCACTCTTCACTCTTCACTTCTCGCTAAAGATGCTTTGCCCACTTTAGTTGAGAATGGAGAATTTTTTAAAAATGGGAATGATTTCTATATAACAAGAGAGTATGATTTAAGATTAGCCATTATGAGTTCAAATGGTAAATATATCGTATCAGCATCAGGTTCTATTATAAAAGTATGGGATATAGAAAGTAGAAAACTTATTAATATTTTTACAGGAAATCAAGGCTTTATAACTGCTCTAGCTTTAAGTATAGATAATAAATATATTATATCAGGTTCTGATGATGGAGAGTTAAATTTATGGGATATAGAAAAGAAGAAGAATATAAAAAAAATTGTAAAACAAGAAAATACAATTAACTCTATAGTCTTAAGTAAAAATGGAAAATATATTATTTTTTCAAGTGGGAAAAATATTAAATTATGTGATAAAATAAGTGGAAAGATTCTTCAAGTATTTGATATGAATCAATATATAGATAGTATTGCAATAAGTAAGGATAGTAAATATATAATAAGTATTTCATTTGACTACGTTAATATAATTGATATAGAAGAAGGAAGGATTTTAAAAGTTTTTAAAGATAATATCATTGATAATGAATTTTTTAGTATAAGTGCTATTACATTATCTCAAAATAGCAACGATATATTTCTCGGCTTTACTAATGGTGAAATTGGATTATTTAATATTAAAACTAAGAAATATAAAAAACTTTTTCAAGGACATAGAAAAGAAATACTTTCTTTATCACTTAGTTCAAATAATAAGTATCTTGTATCAGCTTCAAATGATAATACTGTTAAATTATGGAATATTCAAAATAAAAAACTTATTCAAACTTTTATAGGACACTCAAGCTATGTTCATTCTGTTAATATTAATAAAAATTATATCATGTCAGCTTCAAATGATAATACTATTAAATTATGGAACACAAATAATGGGCAACTTTTAAAAACATTTATAGGTCAACAAGAGTGGTTATATGCAATAGCAATTGATAGTACAAATAGATATGTTATTACAAGCTCTTATGATAAAAGAATAAGAATTTGGGATATTGTTAAGAAAAAGCTGATTTATATATCAGAAAAATATAAAAATGCTATTACAAGTATTGCTTTTAGTCCAAATAATAAATATGTTGTATTAGCATCAAATAAAAACATAGAATTATGGGATTTTATAAATAAAAAAATAATTTCTAAATTAAAAAATCAAAAATCAAATATCTATGCAAATTATATATTTGTAAGTAACAACAATAAATATCTTATAGTTGCATCAAGATTTGGTAAAATGCAACTTTGGAATATTGTACAAAAAAAGTTACTTAAGACCTTTGCAGTAGATAAAGATTTATTAAAATCAATTTATATAAGTAATAATAATAAATATATTATTACAGGTTCAAAAAATACAAAGATATGGGATATTTCTAATTATAATTTAATATATTCTTCTAAGGAGAACAATGAAACAATCATAAATTCTGTTTCCATGACTAATGATAATAAATATATTATTTCTGCCTATTCAGGTAATTTAAAAATATGGAATTTAAAACAAAAAAAACTATTTTTTGAAATTAAAAATGATAATCTAAAACTAAACAATCATATTAATTCAATAGCAATTAGTAAAGATAATAACTATTTAGTGTTAGGACAAGGAACAAATTCTTTTTTGACGAATAATAAAGATAGAAATATTCAACTATGGGATATTAGAAAAGAAAAATTGCTTTATACATTCTATGGACATCATGAAGATATTATTTCTATAAAAATAAGTGATGATAATAAATATATTACTTCTATATCTATAGATGGTAATATTATAATATGGGATATTATAAAGAAAAAAGCTATAAAAAACTATATGCTTATTTCAGGCAAAAATAGAAATTGGATTGTTATTGATAATCTTAAAAATAAGTTGTGGAGAGGAGATGATGGAACATTTCTACTAAAGATAAGAGAGCGATATAAAGAAGGAAACAACACATCTTACGCTCTTAAACCTGCCTACCCATCAGACTACAATCTATCAAAAAAAGATAATCTAAAAATCACACCATTAAAAAGCAAAACCATACTAAATGGAAAAAGTATAGAACTAAATATAACCCTAGAAAACCAAGGACAAACAAGCTATTTCATTCAAGCCTATACCGATAGCAATATCTTTACCATAGAAAAAAATATACTGAGCGTAATCAAAAAAGGAGAACAAAAAACACTAAATCTTAAAGTCCACGCCAACTTACCAAGAGAAAACCCAAAACCTTTAAAACAAGAGCTTAAACTACGCATTGTAACAGGAAATGGAAGTGAATTTAATA
>JALVXC010000066.1 GCA_027038275.1 Campylobacteraceae bacterium
CCATTTTTCTCGTCAGTGACCAATCCTTGCTGTGCGGCAGGAAGATACTCTACAAGTTTAATATTAACCTTTTTTCCATTGACATCAAATGTTTTAGTAAAGTGGTTAGTTGTCATTGATGAAAAGAAAACCTTTTGCTCAAAATCTTTAACATCTTTTCCATCTTCAATATGGATTCTAAGTACTTTAGTATCAGAGGTGATGGTATTGGCACTATGACCCTCTCTAATATGCATTACCCCCTCATAACCAACATATCTTGTAATTGCCGCACCAATAGCAATAACCAAAAAGGCTATATGAAAAAGAAATACAGAGGGTTTTGTTTTGTAACTCTTATACTTAAATATATTGTAAAGTAGTAGAAGTATAAAGTAGAGAAGAAAAAGCTCAAACCATCTTGCATTGTAGACCAATGCTTTAGCTGTCTGTGTACCGTAGTCATTCTCTATAAATGTAGCACCACCAACAATAGCACCAAACAAAAAAAGCACCAAGACGGCTACTTTCATTGAAAAAATCTTTTTTAACATATATTATCCTGTGTTAAATTTTTAGGCTCGATTGTAACAAAAGTTTATTAACAGAACATTAATTAATTTTTTTTAGTTAGAAAAACACCCGATTCAATATGATGTGTATGAGGAAATTGGTCAAAGATGGCACTCTCTTTTATGTTGTGGGTTTTACTCAACTCTACTAAATCACGTGCTAATGTTTCAGGGTTGCACGATATATATATAATATTTTGAATATTTGAGATAAGCCCAATAGTATCACTATCTAACCCTGCTCTTGGAGGGTCAACTAAAACAGTTGAGAAGTTATAAGAGTCTAAATCTACATCTTTTAGTCGTCTAAACTCTCTCTCTTTATTTAACGCCTGTGTCATCTCCTCTGAAGAGAGGCGAACAAACTCTATGTTTCTAAGCATATTCAATATAGAGTTCTCTTTAGCAGCATGGATTGAGCGTTTTGAAATCTCTGTGGCTAAGACTCTGTTGAAGTATTTAGAGAGAGGAATAGTAAAGTTTCCTAATCCACAATAGCTCTCTAAAAAGTCTCCACTATGAACTCTTTTTACCTGTTTGATTGCCCACTCAATCATCTGAATATTTACACTAGGGTTAGGTTGAGTAAAACTACTCTCATAGTGTCTAAAGAGATACTCTTGTCTATCTATAAATAGCTTTTCAGTTACAAACTCACTAGAGAGAACTACCTTTTGTTTTCGACTCCGTCCTATAACCCTTGCAAATAAAAGGCTTTCAAGCTCTTTAGCCTCTACCTCCCAATTGCTATCTAACTTTCGATGATAAATCATAGTAATTAAACACTCATTAGTAGTAGTCGCTAAAAACTCAACAGCAAAAAGACGCTCTTTCAATACTTTAGAGCTATTGATTTTGTTAAGTAGAGGTTGCATTCTGCTTTCAATAGGTTTTATGACTTTAGGACACTCTTCAAGAGAAAAAGCCCCTTTTTCTTTGAGCCTACTCATAGCATAAAAAGCCTTATCTCCCTCATGCCAAATCTTAAACTCTGCCCTTGCACGGTAATGTGAATCTAAACTAGAGAAAACCTCTAACTCTTTAACATCAAAAGGAGATAAAAGTTCTAAAACTCTTTTGTTTTTTGCCTCTAACTCCTCTTTATAACTCAACTCATAAACGCTACAAGAGCCACAAGTTCCAAAATGTTTACACTTCAATATAGTACCTTAATATTAAACTGTCGACATTTTAGCAAAAAAGCTCTTGTTAATTTGGCTTCTCTTCATCTTTTTTTAATTTAGATGCAACACTATTAAAGAAGCTACTAAGCTCTTCCATCGCCTCAACAGCAAACTTCTCAACCTTCTCTTTAGACTCTTCAAACTCTTTTTGAATATCTTTACCATTTTTCTCCCAAAAGTCTTCAGCCTCCATAGCAACTAACTTTGCCTTTACCTTTGCAACATCTAACCCCTCTTGTGCAGAAGTAGCTACTTTAGAAGCAAACTCCTCAATAGTATCTTTTAACTGTTCAATATTATCTTTTGCTTCCATTGCACCAAGATGTGCCTCTAATCTTTTCTCATCACTCTTTTGAGCAATATTTTCAGAAGCACTATCTAGTTTAGAGCTAACTGTAGAGAAGTTCTTTTTCAGCTCTTTCCAAACCTCACTAGCACTCTCACTTAACTCTTCACTCAATGACTCAACACTCTCTTCAAGTGACTTCATCGCCTTTTTCGATTCATCTAATGCTTTTTGCAAATCTTTTTCCATAAATAATTCCTTTCATTGAAAATTATAATTATTATAAACATTAAATCATATCACTTTAAAGCTATTTTTATAATAAAAAATTATTTATAAAAGTAAATTTTAATCAAAAAAACAATTATCATCAAAACTTATTATAATTATAAATAATAATTTTAATAATTTTAAAATATATTACTTTTGGTGACATTAATCAACAAAAAACATCTTAAATCTTTTTATATTTAATTTTTTCTACTTTTTAAGAGTATTATAGAGGAAATTTAAACACAAGGAGTAATCAAATATGATTAAACAAAGCATCGTTGCTCTAGCAACACTCGGACTACTTTCTCTCTCAGCTTCAGCTGCAAATACTGCTGCATGTGCAGGGTGTCACGGTAAAAATTTTGAGAAATCTGCACTTGGTCAATCTAAAATTGTTAAAGATATGTCAAAAGATGATATTGTAAAAGCACTTAAAGGTTACAAAGATGGTTCTTACGGTCATAGCCCAATGAAAGGAACTATGGCAGCACAAGCTAAAAATCTTTCTGATGCAGATATTGAAGAGATTGCAACATCTATAGCTGGTGGAGATAAAAAAGCTGAAGACGCTAATACTACAAAAGCAGAAGATTCAAATGCTACAAAAGCTGAAGAGAAAAAGGCTGCTCCAGCAAAAGAGGTTAACACAACTGCATGTGCAGGTTGTCATGGTAAAGATTTTGAAAAATCTGCACTTGGTCAATCAAAAATTGTTAAAGATATGTCAAAAGCAGACATAGAAAAAGCACTTAAAGGGTACAAAGATGGCTCTTATGGTCATAGTCCAATGAAAGCAACTATGGCAGGACAAGCTAAAAAACTCTCTGACGAAGATATCAAAGCTATTGCTGAAAAATTTGGTAAATAGTCCCTCTTCTTTTCACTCACAAAATCTACTTTGTGAGTGAGTACTTTCTCTCTCTTAATTTTACTCTTCTCAAATATAACTCTACTTTAGATATAATATTTTTTTTAATTGGAGATTATATTATTGAAAACCATAACACAAAAACTAGACCTAGAACAATTTATAAACAACTTTAAAAGTTTTTATGCAAGAGATAAAGCCATTGAGATGATGGGCGATATTAATCAGCATTTTAAATATATCTCTGCACTCTCTATGATAGAGTTTCCTGCTATGAAAGAGGTAATAAACCTAGATGAACAACTAAATCGTATTAAAAAACAAGGGGTGCTTTCTCTTGATGAGATTTATGCTTTTATGACAATAGTTGAATACTTTAATTCGCTAAAAGCTTCTTCTTTACCAGAACCTTTAAATAGGTGGATTAGAGAGATTAATGTACCTGATGAGATTTTAGATATTATCTTATATTTTACTGATGAGGGAAACATAAACCCAGAACGTGAACCTGAACTTTTTGATATTGAAAAAGCACTTAAACTTAATAAGTCAGAACTAAAAGATAAACTCTACCGTTTAGCCCACTCCTCTACTCTTAAAGATTATTTGGTCGATAACCAAATTCACTTTATGAATGGTGAAGAGACACTTATGGTGCGTGGTGGGTTTAACAAAGCCATTAAAGCCTCTGTAGTTGGGCGAAGTGCTAGTGGATTTTTTTACATTTTACCACAATCTATTAGCCACTTAAAAGAGAAAGAGTCGGCTCTGCTTAGTCGGAAAGAGGAGGTGATTTATAGGTACTGTCAAAGCTTTTCAGCAACTTTGCATAAGCACTTTTTGTTTATGAGGTTTATTAATCGTGAATATGATAGATTTGACCAATATCAAGCTAGGGTGATGTTTGCTCGTGCCTATGACTACAACTTTATTTTGCCCTCAAAACGAAAAGTGGTTAAACTTAGTGAGTTTTGTCACCCTGCTATTGAGAACCCAAAACCTGTAAATATTGAACTTGAAAAGTCAGTAATGTTAGTAACTGGGGTTAATGCTGGGGGTAAAACCATGTTGCTTAAGTCTTTACTTGCTTCTGTCTTTATGTCTAAAAATCTTTTGCCATTTAAATGTAATGCCGAAAAAACAGAGGTGGGTCACTTTAAAAGCATAGAAGCAGTCATCGACGACCCACAATCGGTTAAAAATGACATCTCTACCTTTGCAGGGAGGATGGTTGAGTTTGCTAAACTTTTTGAGAAAGAGAACGCCATTGTAGGGGTCGATGAGATAGAGCTTGGAACAGACTCAGATGAGGCAGCATCTCTATTTAGAGTAATGCTTGATGAGTTGCGTAAAAAGGGAATAACTTTTATAGTTACCACACACCATAAACGTTTAGCCTCTTTGATGAGTAGCGACGATGATGTAGAGTTAATTGCAGCGTTGTATGATGAAGCGAACCGAAAACCTACCTATACTTTTTTGCAAGGGAGTATTGGAAAGTCTTACGCTTTTGAGACGGCAGAGCGTTATGGTGTGCCTGTGCATATTGTCCAAAAAGCCAAGAAGATTTATGGGGAAGACAAAGAGAACTTAAATGAGCTAATTGAGAAGTCTACAACTCTTGAACGTGAGATGCGTCTAAAACTTGAAAAGATAGACAAAGAGTTAAAGGCTGTAGAGCGAAAAAAAGAGGATTTAGAGAATATTGAAGCAAGACTCAATGAGCAACAGAGAAAAGCTATTGCTACGCTTGAAAACCGTTACAATGCAGCGACAAAACGAGCCTTGGAGGCAATAAAAGCAAAAGAGTCTACCGAGGGACGACGACTGCTTAACGAAGCCCACAAACATAAAGAGCGTTCAAAACAAGCTAAAGAGGTTAAACAACCTAACAAAAGAATACTTCAAGTTGGTGACCAAGTGAAGTATCGCTCTAAACGTGGGGAGATTTTAAGTATTAGAAACAAAGAAGCGACTATTGAAGTTGATGGGTTAAAGATGCGTGTGCCATTAAATCAACTTCGTTACTTAGAGAGTCCAACTAAAAAGGTAACTCAAAAACCAAAAACTGTAGTAAATGTGGAAAAACCAAGCAGAGGGGCTATCTCTATTAAACTTCTTGGTTGTTATGCAGATGAGGCGATTGATAAGCTAGATGTATTTTTATCTGATGCCCTAGTTGCTGGGTTTTCAGAAGTTGAGATTATTCATGGGACTGGTTCTGGAGTTTTAAAAAAAGTTGTTATTGATTATCTAAAGAGCTACCCTAAGCTTCAATCTTTTCATGGACTTAAAGGAAACCTTGGAGTTACTGTTGTTAAATTGTAAAACTATTTAGATATAATAATGCCATTTATAAAAATATCGGAGTAATAAATTGAAAATTTCAGAAACTATTGATGAAGTTAAAAAAGAGTTAAGTAGCGATGAACAGATGTTGGCATCTGCCTTTAAGCTAGAGAAGTTCTATAAAAAACATAAATTTAAAATTTTTACAGTTGTGGGCTTAGCTGTTGCCTATTTTGGTGGTACAACAATTATGGAAGCAATTGCCCAAAGTAAAAGAGAGAGTGCTAACTCTGCACTTTTAACTCTACAAAAAGATGAAAACAACTCAAAAGCATTAGAGGAGTTAAAAACTAATAACCCTGCTCTATTTGAGCTTTTTACATACCAAGAGGCAGTAAAAAATGCTGATAGTACAAAACTTAAAAGTTTAAGTTCAAGTAAAAATCCTATTGTTGCAGATATTGCTAGTTATCACCTTTCAGTTATTGAGAATCAAGAGGCAGATAGCAAACTTTATGATGATATGGCTAAAGTATATAATGCTTCACTATATATTAAAGCAGGAAAAATCTCTGAAGCAAAAGATGAGCTTGAGCTTATTGGTGAAGAGTCACCTACTTATAGCATTGCAAAAATGATTAAACACTACACCATTAAAGGGAAATAAATGTATAAAAAGATTCTACTTGCATCAACTATTGCTACCATTTTATTTGCTGGATGTTCTTCAAAACAGTACTTTGAACCACAACAGACAACTTCTCTCTCAACTTATAGTATGGGTGATAAGTTAATTAATTATAGTCGAGATGGAGCAACCTTAGCAAGTGGAACAATCTTAACCAAAAACCAAGCCAAAAAGATAAAACTTGACAAAGGCTTCTATTTTATTAACAACAATCGACAAGCTGCCATTACAGCTGACTTACAAGGGAACTGCCATATTGTAACTAGAAGAGGTACAGTTGCCTCTGCTAAATTTCCCAAAGCACTAGTAGCTGGAACACTTATAGGTCAATATTTGGTCTATGTTTTACAAAACAACAACTATGGAATTTATGACTTTAAAGAGCATAAAATTGTATATAACAATGAATCTAATAGAGCCTATACTATTGACAGAAGAGTTGCCAATCCATTGCTTGTAGATAAGTTAGTGGTTATTCCTACACTTGATGGAAAACTTGTTGTTTTAGACTTAACTACAAGAAAAATTACAAAAGAGATATTTGTTAGTACAGAGAAGTCTCTTAACAATATTATCTTTTTAGGAACTATAAAAAATACACTTATTGCAGCAACTCCGCATAAGATGATTTCACTCTCCTCTAAAGGGAAAAAAGAGTATGACAAAGAGATTGCAGAAGTGGTTATTAATGGAGGAGACATCTTTGTATTTCAAAAAAATGGAAAGATTGCTAAACTAAATGAGTTGCTCTCTGTTATAGCAGAGAAGAAGTTTAAGTTTGCACACTTCTCAGCAGGTGCTGTTGACGATAAAAAAGTTTATGGTTTAGAGAAACAGGGTTACCTTATTGTTGCTAATCGAAATTTGAGTAAAAATAGAGTCTATAATGTACCAGAGGTTGAAGACTTTACCTTTGTATCAGGCAATAAAATTTACTATAATGGAGAAGTTATAGAGCTCTCTAAATTAAGTTATGAGTAGTAGCAATAATCTACTCACAGCTTTTCAAGAGTATCTACACATTAACAAAGCTCTTGAAGTCAATAGTATTAAGAGCTATATTTCAGATATACGACAATTTTTTGACTTTTTTAAAGAGCAAGATATTCTTAAACTACAAACTACTGACATCTTCTCTTTTTTAACCCAATTTGAGAACAAACGCACCCTTAACCGAAAGCTATCTTCCATAAATGCCTTTTACGACTTCTGTCATAAGTTAGAGTTTACAAATACAAACATCAATATTCCTATGGCAAAAGTTCCAAAAAATTTGCCTAAATATCTATCATTTGAAGAGATAGAATCAGCTCTTAAAGCCATTGACCGTTCTACTCTAATAGGACTTAGGGACTATGCGTTGATTCTCTTTCTATATGCTTCTGGTTGTCGTATTAGCGAAGCACTTATGGCAAAAAGAGAAGATATAAATGATGGTTGGCTAAAGATTAGATTTGCAAAAGGACAAAAAGAGCGTATAGTTCCTCTTGCTCCTATTGCCATAGAGGCTGTTGAAGTGTACTTAAAAGAGGCTTCAATGCAGAGTGAGTATATTTGGCTTAACTACCGTGGAACACAACTTAGTCGCATATCTGCCTATAAGATAGTAAAAACCTATCTAAATGTCTCTCCTCATGTTCTAAGACACTCTTTTGCTTCTGCTCTTATTTTGGGTGGGGCTGACCTGCGTGTAGTGCAGGAGTTATTGGGACACTCATCGTTAGAGACAACACAGATTTATACCCATATTCAACAAGAGAATTTAGCTAAAACAATTAATGAGTACCATCCACTAGCATAAGGAGAAAAATGAAAACAATTGTTGACCTACTTCAAGAGAAAAAATTAGTGTTTAAATCACTAAAACCGATAGATGTAAAAGAGCTTGGCTCACGCAAAAAGATAGATATATATTTGGGTGTTGATTTAAAGAGTTACTACGCTTGTATTATTCATGTGTCTAAAAAGAGTCGAATTTTACGCAAAGAGGCGACGGAATTGATGGAGTTTCATAAAAAGCTAGAAGCTTACAATGAGAGTAAGATTAACAAAAAATATATCTACATTCAAGCCCCACTCTGCTCTAAGGCTAAAACCCTTTTTGAAGAAGAGAAGTGGGTAGTTTGGGTAGGTTAGTTTAATTAGTTTTGATTAATATGATAAAAATCTTTTAAAAAAAGGATGAATCTTCTCTTCTCCATACTTAGCATAATATAATTCATAAATATTAGAAGCAATCAACTCTATCTCCTCTAAACTATCTTTAGTACAAGCAAAAAGGATTTGGTCACCAATTTGTAAGTTAATATTGCTAGGCAAAAGTATCTCTTCTCCATCTCGATAGAGCAGTAGAGGTAAAGCAGGATTATTTACTTCTCGATTCTTTAAAGAGCGTAAAAGAGTCTCAATTTCAATCTCTGCTCCATTTAATAACTCATGATATAGTGCATACGTACTCTCCTTTTTAATATCTAACCTTTTTAATAAAGGATTAACATCTACTTGATTTTTTAAAAGGTTAATAAGCAATTTTATCCAACTCTCTTTTTGAGTTAGTATCAATTTTAAAAAACGATGTTTTAGAGGATTTGCAATTGACATTGAAGCTTTGTTAATGTAAATCTGCTCAATTACAAAAAGCCAATCTATATCAGCAGCTTGAAAAACACTTACCTCTTGCATGGTATTCTCTCTAGCAATAATATAAATATCAGGATTAAGCTTTTTTGCTGTAATAACAATAGAGAGGTTATCAATATCATTTTTTGTTCCAACAATCAAAGCAGCTGAATCTTTAATCCCAACATCAAGAAGTATATCTTTGTCATCAGGATTAGCTCGAACAAATATACCCTCTTCTATCATAGAATGATGTGCTAGACGTTTTGCATCAATAAAGACATGCTCTATACCATATTTATTAAACTTTGATTGTAAGGCCTTTCCAAAACGACCATAACCACAAATAAGGTATTTACCCTCTGGTAGATAGAGAGGCTCTTCACTTAAATCACTATTACCATAAATCCAGTTTTCAACTACAAGAGTATTTGGTGAACGAAGAGCAACATCAACTCTTTTTGCAAAAACCTCAAATGGATTAATAACCTTGGCAATGTCAGTATCTAAAATACTTTTTGAGATGTCATCATATGTTGATTTTGCAACAACTTTTACATTTGGATTTAAAAATTTTGTCAAAATAGAGATACGAAAGTTATGCTCTTCATTCTCAAAAAGAGCAATAATTCCCTTACAGTTACTTCGTAAGATTCCTGCATCTTGAAGCGTCTCTGTTAAAAGAGCATCTGCTATCATAAAAGGGACATCTTGTTTTGTCTCCTCCAACATAAAAAAGTTTATCTTCTCTTCATCATTATCAATAAGTACAACTTCCATATTTGCCATATGTAATTTTTTAATAATCTCAGCATTAACATGAGTATAACCTAACACAATAACAAAATCATCTTCTATGGCTTGAACCTTTTTTCTAAAACGATTTCGCATAACCTCAAACTTAAGTGTTTTGTCAGTTACAGCAGAGACTAAAGCCCCCAAACCATAAAACCACCCAACAACGGTAATATAGATACAGATAGATACCCAAAGCTTCTGCTGATAGGTAAAAGCATACGGAGACTCACCAAAACCAATGGTTGAAGCCATATAAGAGACAAAGTAAAAAGCATCAAAAAAGCTAAGATGATAGACATTTCCTTTATCGTCCATACCAGGAATAAGTACCATTCCTAGTATAGCAACTGCATAGGTAACAATAATAACAAGAAGAGGTGTTCTTAACTTTTGTAAGATAATCCAAAGTGCATTATTATTCACTGGATTACCTTTTTGACTTTAATGTTTCACCTATATAGAGTATGACAGAGGTGATATTTGCCAACAATGCACCACCTGAAAGAGAGATAATCGCTGCAAAAGCTTCAACATCTACAATAGAGAGATACTCTGTAACGGTCCAAACTGTCACAGCAGCAATAAGCTGTATATCTGCAACTAAACTTGTAGCCAAAAGTACAGCCCCTAACTGTGTCTTGTCTCCAATCTTTAAAACAGTAGAGATAAGACTTACAACCAAAGCTACAAATAATTCATAGACGCTATGGAGTTCAGGGTTGTCTATGTCACCATAAAAAAAACCAAAATTAATGGTCATCGCTAAAATAAAGAAGAAACCAGAGATTACTTTATCTAAATTCATTTAGTTATCCTCGTTGAAATAAGTTTTAAATTATAGCATAATGTTACCTCTCTTTCTTAATAACCATAAAATAAATAGCATAAATTAGAATTAAAATCAAAATATCTAAACTAATTAATAGAATATCCATATTTATCATAAAGTAGATTAATACTACTATTTTTCTTGATTTACAAATATCAATTCGATATAATTTTTTTATATAATATCTTAATAAGTACCTAACTATAATAAATGAACCAACAAAACAACATAAAAACAACCATTCAAACCCTACCAAATAAAGCAGGTGTATACCAATATTTTGACAAAAATGACAAACTACTCTATGTAGGAAAAGCTAAAAATCTTAAAAACCGTGTTAAGTCCTATTGGCGTTTTACACCTGAACTACACCCTAATCCTAAGCAAGAGTTACGAATTTTGCGAATGTTAGAACAGGCTGTTAAACTTGATTATATAGTGGTAGAGAGTGAAGCAGATGCACTTATATTAGAGAACTCCCTAATAAAACAGCTCAATCCAAAATATAATATTTTACTTCGTGACGACAAAACCTATCCATATATCTATATTGATGAATCACAAGATTTTCCTCGTTTTGAGCTAACACGTAAAGTTATAAAAGGGAAAAACATTACCTACTATGGACCTTTTCCAAATGGGGGTAAGGTGCTACTAGATACTCTTTATGAACTATTTCCTTTAGTACAAAAAAAGTCTTGTCTTAGAGAAAAAAGAGCCTGTCTCTTTTACCAAATTAACAAGTGTCTTGCTCCTTGTGAGGATAAAGTGACGAAAAAGGAGTACCAAGATATTGTCTTAAAAGCAAAAAATGCTATTGTAAAAAGGTCTATACTTATAGAGAAACTAACCCAAAAAATGATGGAGTTTTCTATTAGTGAACGATACGAAGAGGCAATAACTCTACGTGACAATATTAAAACAATTGAAGCTCTAACAATTAGCTCAAATATTGACCTAGCCAAAGATGAAGATTTAGATATTTTTGCTATTGTGGGTGGTGAGAGAAAAGGGGTTATTGTTAAACTATTTATAAGAAATGGAAGGGTTATCTCATCTTCTGCATCTACCTTTAGAAACAGTGAACTATATAATGAAAATGAAGCATATAAACAGACTCTACTAGAGTTCTACAGTGTAGATACTCCTCAAATCTCTAAGCATATTTTAGTTGCTAACTCTTTTGAAGACCAAGATAAAATAGCTACCCTACTCTCAAAGCGTTTTGGTAAAAAGATTGAAATTTTACACCCAAAACGTGGTTCAAAAGCTAAACTTACAAACCTTGCCATAGAGAATGCAAGAGAGGTACTAAAACGAGATAAGCAACAAGAGGAGATAGAGCCAAAAATTGCAGAGCTATTTGAGTTAAGCCAAACTCCTTATAGAGTAGAAACCTTTGATAACTCTCATATGATGGGAGTTGCTACTGTTGGAGCTATGGTTGTGTGGAGTGATGGAAAATGGTCTAAGAGAGATTATAGACGCTATGCTCTTGAAGCCAAAGATGAGTATGGACAGATGAAAGAGATGATAACAAGACGTATTGAGAGTTTCAAGAAGAGTTCTCCTCCTGATTTGTGGATTTTAGATGGGGGTGAGACACTAAGGAGATTAGCAGTTTCACTTTTAAAAGAGGCTAAAGTTAGCTTAGATGTTATCGCTATTGCAAAAGAGAAGCTTGATACAAAAGCTCATCGAGCAAAGGGTTCAGCTAAAGATATTATCTACACTAAAGAGTCTGTTTTTGAACTCTCTCCTAATGATAAACGACTCCAATGGGTACAGAGACAAAGAGATGAAGCACACCGTTTTGCAATTACATATCATCAAAACCAAAAACGTAAAGCCGACACACAAAATTCTCTACTTCAAAAAAAGGGGATAGGACCAGCTACAGTTAAAAAGCTTCTAAACTATTTTGGAACATTTGAAGCTATACAAAATGCCTCTTATAGTGAGATTTCAGTCGCATCTTCTGAAAAAATTGCTAAAATTTTAAGCACAGATAATGTTAAATAGTAATAATTATCTATATAACAGAACATAAGATATTATTTATTGTAACTTATGATTTATGATATTATTTTACAATAAAAAAATAGGTTTACTTTAACTTTATTCTTAGTTCTTTTATATTAAAGTTATTCATTAGTTAAAAACCATAAGATAAAGGAGTCATGTGCATCGTCCTGTACCATTAGATGTTGAATATCCATTTTCAAAAAATCTAATCTATGAAATTGATTTACAAGGTATTATTACCGATGCCAATCAAAATTTTTGTGAAGTAGTAGGTTATAGAAAAGAAGAACTTATAGGTAAACATCATTCAATTTTTAAACATCCTGATGTACCAGATGATATATATGAGGAGTTGTGGTCAACTAAGAAACGCTTAAAACAGTGGTTCTCTGTATTAAAAAATATGCGACGTGATGGCATGTATTTTTGGTCAGATATTCACTGCACAGTAAAGTATGATAAAAACGGAGAAATTTCTGGTTTTATTGTCATACACAGACCTACTTCTAAAATAAATATAGAAGAAGAGAGTGAGCGTTATGCTCGACATAATATAATATAAAGAGGCAAAAATGTATTACGGATACAATAGTGACAAAGAATTAATATTAGCAGATAAAGAGTTTATCGAACTTTTAGGTTTTATCTCATTTGAAGAGCTTAAAGAGTCTGACATTATGAGTAATTTAATATTTGAAAATAAACAAATTACTATAAGAGAAGAGAAGCAACTTATAAATGCAACAGCTATTGAGCATGAGATGTATGGAGTTCAAGGAGTATTTAGTCTTGTAGAGCTTAAAGATATAGAAATAAAAGATACAAAAGAGGGTTCAAAACCACAAAAAGCTCTAAAAACAAGTTATGAACCAATATATCTTGATGTTGAAAAAATCTCAAAAGAGATAGGTCTCTCTGTAGAAGACTACAAACTATATCTCGATAGTTTTATTGACCAATCAATTATTGATGAGAAACGTCTTTTAGAGGGGAATGATAAAGTCATTAAAAATCTTGCAAATCTTGCTTTAACACTTAAAATTCCTCATATCAATATTATACTCTTAAAAATTCAAAAACTTCCTCATAGAGAGCGTATACATCTAATTGATGAATACTATACAAAACTTGCTCTTTTAACTTTAGAGAGACCAAAAGACTATAAAGAGGAGCTAGTTGATGATATTTTTGAACTTGACAACAATACAGAGAAGAAAGAAGAGATTTTAAGTTCACATTTCTCAGAACTACTACAGAATAAAAAGAGTGAACCAACAAAAGAGAAAGAAGAGCTTATATCAGGGGAACTACCTCTTGATGAGCCTAAAAGTAAAGCAATAAGTGAAGCATTTAATAGAGAGATTAAATCACACAGTGAGATAAAAGAGATTTCTCTTGACAACATTCAACCTCTACCAATCTCTTATAGCCCTCAAACAGCAGCAGATGAGCTCAACTTACCTGTAGAACTTATTGAAGAGTTTGTAGATGACTTTATTGAACAGGCACACCATGACAAAGACCATCTACTAGCCTCTTACTATCAAAAAGATATGGACAACATTCATGAACTTGGACACAAACTAAAAGGAGCTGCTAGTAACTTACGAATTAATGAACTTGCTGATATTTTAGAAGATATACAATTCTGTACAGAGCATGAGAAACTAGAAGGGCTATTTAAAGAGTACTGGGGACATTTTTTATCTCTTGAAGACTATATGAAACAACTTAAAAGAGCATAGGAAGGATAGAGTTTGCAACTGAATAATAAAATTAAACTGGTTAGTATTTTACCCCTTTTTCTACTCTTAATAGTCTCCATCTATGGAGTAGCAACAGCATTAAATAAAGTTCCATTTGAACTTGACTCTACAACTATTTTATATCTTTCAGGTGGCACTATCTTACTAATTTTTCTACTAACTATTGTTGGAATTTTAGCAGGAAGAGAGCTTAAAAATAATACTAAAAGTCTTGAAGATATTCTCACTAACTCTATTATTGAAGCTGAAGATTTATATGATGAATCAGGAATGAGCCTATATAAAGATATTGACCTAAAAACAAAAAAAGGTATGGACAATGCCTATATGCTTATAGAGACTCTCATAGAAAATGCAAAAGCTGACAAAATACAAGCGTTAGAAGCAAATGCTTCAAAGTCACTCTTCTTAGCAAATATGTCACATGAAATTCGTACACCTCTAAATGGTATTGTAGGCTTTACAGAGCTTCTAAAGAGTACAGGTCTCAATGAAGAGCAAAGAGAGTTTGTCAACATTATAGAGAAAAGTTCAGAAAATCTACTAAGTATTATTAACAATATTCTTGACCTATCTAAAATAGAGAGTAACAAAACTGAACTTGAGATGATTATATTTGACCCAATTGTTGAGTTTGAAAATGCTGTAGAGACCTATGGTATGAGAGCTTCAGAAAAGAATATTGAGCTTAATTTTTTCCTTGACCCATCTATTGATAAAAAACTACTAGGAGATGCTGTTAAGATTAAAGAAGTTCTCATTAATCTTCTAAGCAATGCTGTTAAGTTTACAGATTTTGGAGGTAAAATTAATGTAGAGATTAGAAAAGTATCAACCGTTGACAACCATACTGAAATCTCATTCTCTATTGAAGACAATGGGGTAGGAATGACTAAAGAGCAACAGCTTAATGTCTTCTCTGCTTTTGCACAGGCTGATGTCTCAATTACTCGTAAATATGGTGGAACAGGTTTAGGACTTACTATATCAACTAAATTTTTAAATTTGATGGGCTCAGAACTTAAACTTGAGAGCGAAAAAGAGAAAGGAACACGTTTCTACTTTAACATTACATTTGAAGAGGTACTAGAGAGTACTGAACTAGCACTATCTTATAACTTTAAAGATTTAACAATTTGTAAGTATCAATATGAGCTTCCTATACAACAAGACCTATACTTAAGTGAATATTTAAAATATTATAATGTCAATGCAGAAATCTTTAAAACTCCATCAGACTTAAAAAAATGGAATGAAGATACAACAATTAATAGTATTTGGATAGATGTAGATAATAGTGATGGGGAGCTTTTAAAAAATATCTATAAACTAAACTCCAAAAAGGTTATTTTACTTGCAAGTTTTTCAAACAGAACACATTTTGAGGAGGTAGGTGTTAATGTTGCTAAAATTTTATATAAACCAATTACTCCAACTAAAGTTATTCAGGGACTAAATACTATTATAAATAGTAATACGACTGTAGATGATTTAGAGAATCAAAGCAATACTATTTTTACTGAAGTTAAGTTTCAAGGAAATGTTCTTGTTGCAGAAGACAACTTTATTAATCAAAAACTTATTAAGCAGGTTCTAGTAAAATATGGTGTTACAGTAGAACTTGCAAATAATGGTTTAGAGGCATTTGAAAAGCGTAAAAATAGTGAATATGACCTTATATTTATGGATATTCAGATGCCTGTTATGGATGGAGTTGAAGCAACTCATGAAATTATCAACTATGAAGTTGAAGAGAAGCTCCATCATGTTCCAATTGTTGCATTAACGGCAAATGCACTAAATGGAGATAGAGAAAGATTTTTAGAGCAAGGATTAGATGAGTATATAGCAAAACCTATTGAGAGCAATGAGCTTCTATATATCTTGAAAAAGTTTCTTAAACCTAAAATCCAAGATGATAAAGATGAAATCTCATCAACTGAAGTGTTAGAAGGAGTTGAGAGAAATACAGAAATATCTAAAAATAATGGTATTGTAATGTTAGATGAAGAGCTATCGGAGAAAAAAGATAAAAATACCACTAATAAAAAGATTCTTATTTTAAAGAAAAATCCATTAGAGGCTCAAATTCTCTCAAAAGTTATTACTAATATGAACTATGACATTGAGATTGTACATAGAGCTAATGAGCTAGAGAAGTTTATTGATAAAGAGGAGTACGATATGCTTCTTATAGACAAAGAGGTAGAGCAGTTCAACCAAGATATTTTAAAAAAACAGCACCCAAATATGAATGTTATTATGCTCTCTCTTAATAAAAATAATGAGTACTACAACACTAATCTTATTAAAGAGGTTCATGTAGGTGTTATTAAACGAGATAACATTCAACAGCTTATTAAAAAATATAGAGGATAGAGATGATTTTCAAGGTTTTGATTATAGATGATGATTATATTAATCGTCGTCTACTTGTCTCTTTTATTAAAAAAGAGCTATACCATGTAGATATTATTGAGTCAATAGATGGAGGTCATGCACTCCAAATCTGTCAAGAGAATCCAGATATTCAGCTTATTTTGCTTGATGTCGAGATGCCAAGAATGGATGGTGCTGAATTTTTAAAAAACTATTTTAAAGAGAATAAAGAGAACAATGTACCTATTATTGCTATCTCCTCTAATGATTTAAGAGTAAAAGAGATACTTGCCCTTGGAGCAGGTGCTTTCATTGTAAAGCCTATTACTGAAGAGAAACTTCTAAATGCCATACTAAAAACTCAACAAAATTAAAAACTTAAACCTCTTCATGCCACTCTAAAGATATCTCTTTAAACTTCTCTTTTAGCTCAATAAATATATCAACAAGAAGAGGATTAAAAGAGACTCCTCTCTCTTCTATAATTATAGATTCTGCTTTTTCATAGGTAAAAGAGTCCTTATATCGTCGTTTGCTTATTAGAGCATCATAAACATCTGCTATAGCCATTAATTGTGCCTCTATTGGTATCTCATCTCCCTTAAGCTGTTTAGGATACCCTGTACCATTCCACTTCTCATGATGATATAGTGCAATATTGTATGCAAACTCTAATAATGGATTATATTCATATTGTTCTAAAGATTTTTTTATAATATCAGCACCTAATTTTGAGTGTTTTTTCATAATATCATACTCTTGAGCTGTAAATTTACCAGGTTTTTTCAAAATAGTATCTGGTATTCCTACTTTTCCAATGTCGTGAAGAGGTGCTGATTCATATATAAGCTCTATATTATGTGGAGTAATAGTATTAGTATATAGTTTTCTTCTATATAGCTCTTCTGCTATAAGTTTTACATATTTTTTAGTTCTAATCAGATGCTCTCCTGTCTCTGTATCATGAGTATTAGCTACTAGAACCATACTTGTAGCACTTGTATGAAATGATTTTTCTAAATCTTTTTTTAGCCTCTCTTTTTCACTACTACTCTTATATATAAATATTGAGATAATTAGTATAGCATAATAGATTAATAGAGGTAACCATAGATAACCTATAGATATATATTCTCCTAATTTAAAAGCATAAATTAAATAGAAAATAGTAGATATAGTAGTAAAAATAGTTATTGCAACTATAGCCTTACCCCATCTCTTTATAAAAAAGAGATATAGAAGAGTTGAAATAAAAAAGGCTATAAGCGTATTTAATTTTTTATAAAAATCATCTTGAACAATAAATGAGTTATTTAATAGACTCTCCATATATGAAGCATGAATCTTACTACTAGATATATTTTTATGTCCATATATATTATAGTTGTTGCCAACTCTCTTTACTGTTGAACCAACAATAACTATTTTTCCATGAAAAAACTCTTTTGAAACTCTTTTTTTCAATATATCTATAGCAGAAAAGACTTTAGGAGTAGGAGTACTATATGGCAATAGTAGCTTTAAACTCTTATCTAAGGGAATAGGATTGTCAAAAATACTTAACTCTCCTTTTTTAGTATTAAAAGAGTGTATATTTAGACTTAAAAGTGTTGCTAATCCAAAAGAGGGGATTGTTTTGTCTTTATATCTCTTAAGAGTTGGTATCTCTCTGACAATACCATCAGAGTCTACATTAATTGTACTAAAGCCAAAATGTCTATTATTGCGATGAAACTCTTTTATGTTACACTCTATAGATTGAGCAGTAGGAACATTCTTTATATTAGAAAAATCAAGATAAGTATATGCTAAATCATCACAGTATGAAGGAGTTTTTATCTTTTTTTTATTCATATATATAGAGAGTACTGTATTTGATTGGGAGAGTTTTTTTGCAAGAAGTTCATCATTATTTTGTAGCTCTTTTGGAATACTATTAAGTACAGAGTGAATTTTAAAATATCTTTTATAAAAGTTTACCATAACGGTTGGTGAAGCTTTATCCTTATGAAGAAAATGCATATTAAAAGCAATAGTTGCAGGGGTCATCGCATCTATATCTGATATAAGCTGTGCATAGATAACCCTTGACCATGGCCACTGTTTTATTGTCTCTATACTCTTGTTATCAACATCTACTATTACTGTATTAGAAGTTATATTTTGTGCTTTATCTAATATAAAAGAGGCTAAACTATAAAGTTTAAGGTCTTCCTCTTCTATACTTTTACTATAATATATAGATATAAAAAAGATAATAGTTATACTAACTATAATAATATGTTTAAACATATGTACCTTCATAAAAAAATTTCAATTATTCTATCTTATATTTATATATATTAAGTACTTTTTTTTAAAATATATGATAAATAATTAAAAATTGTATATTTATGTTATAAGATACACTACATATTCATGGCAAGATGTTTATCACTTTTTTTAATAGTAAGGTGTTTTTTTATTGGTAATATACTCTTTTCATCAAGAGTTACAAGCTTTCCACTATTTAAAACTATACATATTGAACTTCTATTTTTTGTGATTATAATATCACTATCTTGAATTTTATCATTTTTTTTTGCAGATATAGTCTTGTCCAATCTTTTAATTTTTACAACTCCTGTAACTTGCTTTATAAAACCTACATTTGATGCAAAAGAGTATGAGTTTAGAAGCGTTATATAAGATAATATTAAAAATATATTCTTCATTTTTTTCCTTAAATTATTTTAAGTACATTATATTAACTTTATAGTTAAAGCTATTTAAAATTCATTATATTTAAATACTTTTTACATCTACTATAAGACTATAAATAACATTTATTAATGCCATCTATCACGCTTCGTAGTCTTACGCTTCTTTTTGTTATAACTCTTCTTCTTCCGTCCAAAAGCACCAGCAACCTTTCTCTTTTGATTGGCTACTTTTCTAGCTCCTCGTTGAGTATTTTCTACTTTTGGTCTGTAACCCTCTATCTCCTCTCTTTTTATTGCCTTTCCCATTAGACGCTCTACCTCTTTAAGAGCTATCTCCTCTTTGGGTGAGACTAAAGTAATGGCAAGACCCCTCTTTCCTGCTCTACCTGTTCTACCAATTCGGTGAAGAAAATCGCTTGTTACATGAGGTATATCAAAGTTTATTACTACATCTAGGCTAGGAATATCTAAACCACGAGCCATAATATCAGTAGCAACTAAAACCCTAACTCTACCCTCTTTAAAAGCCTCTAACGCTCTAGCTCGTCTAGCTGAACTCTTGTCTCCATGAATAACCAATGTCTTTAAACCACTTAAGTTTAACTCATCTGCAACCTCATCTGCCTCTTGTTTTTTTCTTACAAAAACTAAAACTTGCTGATAGTTACGCCAACCTATTAGATAAGAGAGCAGTTCCATCTTCTTCTCTTTAACTACAGGGAGAACTACCAACTCAACATTTTTAGCTGAAGTTCCCATGCTATCTATTTCAATAAGCTTTGGTTTATGGAGTATCTTCTGTGCCAAACTCTTTACAGAACCCAAGAGTGTTGCAGATACTAAAATAGTTTGTCTCTTTTTAGGTAACCTTTGAACTATCTGCATAACTTCATTAACAAAACCCATATCTAAAATGGTATCTGCCTCATCTAAGACTAAATATTTCACTGAATCTAAAGAGATATTTTTTTTACCAATATGCTCCAAGAGTCGCCCAGGGGTAGCCACAACAATATCTACTCCACTCTTTAACCTTTTAGCTTGTGCTGACATGTTTGAACCACCATAGAGTACCATAGAGTTTAAAGATAGATAAGCTCCATAACTCTCTATATTCTGATGAACCTGTCTTGCTAGTTCTCGTGTAGGAACTAAAATAATGGCTTTTATATTCTCTCTACTCTCCTCTACATCTTTAGAGAGTTCTTGTAAAATAGGTAGTGTAAACCCTGCTGTTTTGCCAGTACCTGTTTGAGCTCCAGCTATAATATCATACCCCTGTAGTATAGCAGGTATTAATGCTTTTTGAATAGGAGTTGCCAAAGCATAACCTCTCTCTTTTAAAGCTTTTAAAATTTCAGGGCATAGACCTAGTGTAGATAATGACATATTTCAACTCTTTTTTTTTGTTATTATACCCTACATGTCTAAACGGTAACTATCATAAGCAAGAAGTTTATTTTTTTGAATAGTATTTTTTAAGTTTTTAATATACTTATCTCTTAGCTCTGAGTAATTTCCCAAATATTTAATTAATTCAAAAGGGTCCTGAGTCTCTAACCTCTTTTCTCTAAATTTTTTATAGACATCTTTTGTTGAAAGAGTTAACATATAATCAAAAATTGACTCCTCTACAGAGTTATATTTTTTAAGATAGATTATTTTGTCTCCCCTCTTTTTGGAGGCAGCTACACGTTTGTCATTAGAACTAAAAGACCAAATACCAAAAACATTATTGGCTTTTTTAAAAAATTTAGATGTTCCCCAACCACTCTCTACAATTGCCTGTGCAATAATAATGCTTGTAGGGTGTATCTCCATCTTATCATATAATTCATCATTGCTCTTAGCTTTAAAAATTTGTCTCTTTTTTCTCAACCATAGTTTATCTGATTCACTCAATTTATCTTTTTTAAGCAGTGCTAAAACATGATGTTTATCTTCTATTAAGTGATGTTTAGCAAGAAGAATAGATGGAAGCAACATATCTATGAAAGTTCTCTTCTTTTTGTCAATACTTACTTTATCAAGATTAACACTTTTTGTATAAAGTATTGGCTTAACTAAAGGAGACTCTATTTTGACTACATCATTACAACTTTTAGGAGAAATTTTAATAAGAGAGGTTTTAACTTTTTGGGTTTTTGTTTCAATATGCTGTGTTGTTTTACTTGGAGGAGAAAAGGTAACAAATTTATCCTTTTCAACCTTTTTTAGATGAAGAGTAGCTAATGTTTTTTTTGGAATATTCTCTTTTTTAACATCTTTACTAATAATCTTGTCAAATATAAAGATACTGAGTTCAATACCTATTATAATAAGCAAACCATAAATCGTTTTATTTAAATCAAGTGTGCTATCTTGTTTCACCATTTTCCCTCCAATGATTCACAATAGATATAATTAGTATAACTAAATTTTAATTAAATTTAAATAATTACTATTTTAGCTTAACATTTTATTGTATTTTTACATAATTCATGTTATTATTATTTATAATAGAGGGGGTTCTTATGAAAAAAAGTAGAGTTATAGGACTTGATATTTTTCGAGGTTTAGCATTGTTGTTAATGATAATATACCACTTTAACTATGATTTAAGCTATTTTCATATTATAGAAGTTAACTTAAATAGCTCAAATTTTTTCCTAATATTTAGGTATATTATTATAACTATGTTTCTACTATCTGTGGGAATTAGCCTCTCTTTAGTACATAAAAAATCAATTTCATGGAGAAGAGTAAAGAGGAGAGTTCTTCTTTTAGCTTTAGCTAGTATAGCTGTTACCATCGCTACTTATATTGTATTTCCAAACTCATGGATTTATTTTGGAATCTTACACTTTATTCTACTTGCTTCTATACTAGCTTTACCTTTTTTAAACTATCCTAAAATAGCTCTTCTATTTGCTATTTTAATCTTTATTGGCTCTGCAACAGAATTTTTAACAGTTCACCCTCTATTTAATCTTCTACAACCAATTTTACACCTTCCACCTATTCATACACAAGATGTCATATCCATCTTTCCATGGTTTGGGGTTGTTCTTTTAGGAACTGTTATTGCTTACTATAATCTACATCTAAAAATTTTTAATCAAAAGATTTTCAATAACAACTCTTCACTCAATAGAGTCTTAGAGTTTATGGGTCAACACTCTTTGGCTATCTACCTTATACATCAGCCTATTCTTTTTTTTATTTTTGATAGTTATTTTAAGATTTTTTAAAGTCTATTTCAACATATTTCTTCTATTATTTTTACTATTTTAAGTAGGGTGAATATAACTTGACACCTTATAATAAAAAGAATATAATACAACAAAAAAGAATAATAAATGTCAAAAAGAAAGAAAAAATCATTTAAAAAGGGGCAACTTCTTGCTCTTTTCAACAGTGGAAACTATAAAAAGGTTATCTCCAAAATAAAACAGTTTCAAATAGATGAAATGAGTCAAGAGGAGTTACATCAAATTGAATTGACCTCTTATGAAAAATTAGCAGAGGCTAATTTTGAGTTAGGAGACATCAATAGAGCATTAAGAGATATAGAGTCTCTCTTAGCTTTAGAAAATAGTGAGACCTATAGACTTATTAAACTAAAGTATCTCTGCTATGCAGAACATTTTAAAGATGCTATACCCTTTTCCCAAGATTTAATTAATTCAAAAAATCTTAAAATAAAAAAAGAGGCTACCTTTTTCTACCTTCTTGCAAATATCTATAGTGGCAACTATGAAATAGACGAGAAAAAGCTAAAACTACTACCTATGGCTAGACAAAACTATATTTTAGCTTTTACAGAGTTTTGCAAAGGTAATAAAGAGGAGGCACTACTCTATCTTGATAAGTGTAATCCTCGTGCTAAGATAGAAAAAGAGAATCTTCAAGCTATTAAATCTATTATATTAAACCAAGATATTGAACTAAGTAGTAGTATAAAACCACTCTATCATTTTTTAATTAGTGGAGATGATACAAATCTGCAAAATACAAAAAATAGTAGAGCAATAAAAAAAGAGGTTATCTCTCAATTTGCTAAAAATAAGGGAAAAAGAGAAATAGAGAACTTAATAGCTTTAAAATCATCTACGACAGTTAAGATTATTACAGATGAGATAAAAGACAAAGAGCAACAGGCAAGACTTATCTACAATAATATTGTACTTCTTATTGAAAAGCAAAGAAATCTAAGTGAGGCATTAGATATTTTTATAAAAAATAGAAACACTCTAGTTCAATTTGTTGAGTCAGGTTTTTTATTGATAAATATAAAATCTCTAATAGATGATAAAAAGAGTAATGGAGTTGTAGCTAACTTTTTTACTAATTATTTAAAACTTCATCATAAAAAACTATCAGAAGGTCAATTGAATTTTATCTTTATCTTTTTGTTACAAATCTCACAAGCTAATAAGGCTACTATAAATCTTATAGAGGAGTATGGTGGAGAGGATATTCTATTTTTATTTAAAGAGATGTCAACAATGGATAGAGTAGAAGCTTGGCACAAAGAGAGATTTAATAAAATAATGAAAAAGTACTCTTTCTTTAAAAATAAAGCCTTAGATGGATTAGCAGATTATATTGATATAATAGATGAAAATATTGATAATGCAACCCAAAAAGATAAACTCTTTTTTGTAGAACAGCTATCTTACTATCTAATACTGTTTGAAAATTGTCAAAAAATACACAAAAATTATCAATCTACTATTTTAAAGATTTTAAGCAGTATGTCTAGGTTTATTCAAAACTTCGATTTTTCAAACCATTCAGAGCTATATATTCAACTCTCTAAGGTTATAAATAGCTTTATAGAGAGTAACAGAATTGACAAATCTAACTTATCAGAAGAGATAAAAACACTCTTTACCTCTATAGAGAAAAAGAAGAGCATAAGTAAAAAGAAAAAATCAGATAATGAAAATATGTTAGATATGTTTAAACGTCTATTAGATGATTATGAGGATGAATTTCTTGATTTGCTAGATGATGAAGAGTATATTGAATATGAAGATTTAGAGGAAATAAAAAGAGACTTTATAGATGCACTCAAAAATAATAAAAATCCATTTAATGATGACCTTAAATATATAGAAAACTCTTTTAGTAACGATATTGTTTTTGAATTTATGCTAGACCTTACAGCTAAAGCAATAGAGTATAATAGATATAATGATGATTTTATTAGAGATTTTTTAGAATATATGTATCTTACTCCTGAAGAGAGCTATTATCGAGATGATTTAGTAGTTGCAATTAAAGATTATGCTAAAAGAGATATAGGAACAGCTCTTATATTTTTCTATGATTGTATTACTCTTGTACCTACAAGTCAAAGAGAGACTGTTTGGTATCTTAAGTGGCTAGAGGCTTATATTTACCTAGTTGATGACTATAATCAAAAGAAAGATGAAGATTTTAAAGATTGTCTATACCATTTTATAAAAGTACAACAGAAAAAAAGATTTAAATCACTCCATGGTAGATTTAAGAAACTTATAGATAGATTTCAAAACAAAGGATTATTTTGATTAAGAAAAGCCCCTACGAAATCTTAGGCTTAGAGGGAGACTTTGAGTTTAAAGATATTAAAAAAGCGTACAGAAAAGCCATTAGAGAGTACTCTCCAGATAAACATCCAAAAGAGTTTGCACTTATCTCTGATGCTTATGATTATCTAAGCAATGAAGAGTATTTTATAAAAGGAAATGAAGACAATAGATTTGTTTTAAGTGTCTCTATTGAGACAGAAGAGAATAAGAAAAATGACAAAAGTAAATATCTAAAAGATATATTTGAGGTACCATTTAAGATATGACAAGAGATGAACTAAAAGAGTATATCTGTAAACAGATAGACTTAATGGACAGTACAGAGGTTAGCGAACTCTCTGCTTTTTTACAAGGAAAAGGTGAAAAAGAGAGTGTAGTTGAGGAGCTAATTGTTATTAGAGGTGAGTTTAAAAAGCTTACCAAACTTGTACAGCAGATGCAAACAGGAGTAGAGAGCATAAAAAAAGAGCAAAATATAGAGAGTCTTAAAGCCTTTATAACTTTCTACTCATTTCTTAAAAACTCCAAAGAGGCTCTACACTCTCTGCCTAAAAACTCTATGTTTGGTGTCTCTAAATTCAACAGAGCCTTTGGAGCATTTGAGAGTGGATTTAAAACAGTTGATATGCTCTATGAGGATATCTTAAAGAGTATCAATCTAAAAGCATCTGCAAAAGTAGGAGACAAATTTGACCCAAATATTCATGAAGCCGTAGAGGTTATAGAAGATAAAAATATAGAAAACTCAACCATAGTCGAAGTCCTAGAAGAGGGCTTTTTATATCAAGATAAACTATTAAATTATGCAAAAGTAAAGGTAAACAAATGGACATTATAGGAATAGATTTAGGAACAACAAACAGCGTAGCAACAGTATATACAGAAGATGGACTAAAACACATCTCTTTTGATGGAGATTTTCTACTCCCCTCAGTTGTCAATATAAGCAATGATGGGGTTATGGTAGGAGTTAAAGCTAAAAATATGGCAATGATAGCCCAAGAGAACACAGCTATATCTGTAAAAAGGTTAATGGGGACAAAAGAGACATTAACTCTAAATGGTAAAAAGTTCACCCCACAAGAGATTTCATCTTTTATTATTAAAAAAATTAAAGAGACAGCAGAACAAGAGATGGACATGGAGTACAAAAGATGTGTTGTAACTGTTCCTGCCTATTTTAATGAGAACCAAAGAGATGCAACTACACAAGCTGTTAAATTAGCAGGATTAGAGGTACTTAGAGTCATAAATGAGCCAACTGCTGCTGCTATTAGTTATGGAGCAAACAGAGATGAGGACATACTCTATGGTGTCTACGATTTAGGTGGTGGTACATTTGATATATCTATTATAGAGAACTCTGAAGGGTTAATTGAGGTTCTAGCAACTAAAGGAGATAACCACTTAGGAGGAGATGATTTTGACAAAAAATTAGCCAATCTTATTTGGGAAAAGAGTGGTTTTGACATAGAGCTAACTAAAAAATTGGAGATTAAACTAAATCAACTAGCAGAAAAAACTAAAATAGCTCTATCAAATGAAGATAGTGTTCATATTGATGAGAAGTTTTTTGCCAAAAAAGATGGAGAGGCTCTACACCTAGAGGTAGATGTAACTAAAGAGGAGTTTGAGGAGTTAATCAAAGAGGATATAGACAGAACCATAGACCTACTACTAGAGACACTAGAGGAGTCAAACAATGACATAGATGACCTAGAGGCAATTATCTTAACAGGAGGGTCTAGTAGAATTCCACTTATTACAAACCAAATTTTAGAGAGAACTGAAAAACTACCTGTGTTAATAGAAGACCCAGACAAATCAGTTTCCATTGGTGCTATATTGCAAGGGGCAATGATAGAAGGAGTTGATACAGACTCTATTTTAGTCGATATTACACCCTACTCCTTAGGAATCTCTACACTAAAAGATGAGTTTAGTTTTGATTTAATATTGTCTAAAATTATACTCAAAAATACACCTGTACCTACCTCTAAAACTTCAAGATATTATGCCATGGTTGAGTATCAAAAGAAGTTCCAAATAGATATCTATCAAGGAGAAGATGAAGAGAATCTTGATGCCAATGTTAAAATTGGAGAGATGCTTTTAACCATAGAGAACCCTGTTGAAAATGGAGCAATTGATGTTGATTTTAGACTCAACCAAGATGGAATGTTGTCTGTAGTTGGTAGAGAAATCCACACTAATGAAATAGTAAAGGGAGAGTTTAAAACCAAAGTAGCTAAATCGACTAAACACTCTAATGTAAAAGAGATGGATATTTTAACAGAACATGATAAAGTCATTGTAGAAAAGATAGATAAAATTTTAGAAAATGACACTATTTTAGATGAGGATAAAGAGGATTTAAAAGAGTTAAAAGAGAAATTTGTATCGGCTAAATCAGAGGAAAAAGCCTCTCTTGAAGAAGAGATAATAGATAGTATATTCTTTTTAGAAGGAGCATAATTATGGAGTTTAAATATAAGTGTCCTGTATGCAGGGCAAACAACACCTTAACCTCCAATAATCTACACTGTAGAAGATGTAAGAGTGACCTTACATCTGTCTACAATATTAAGAAGAGAAAGGTTTTTGCTGTAATTAGAAAGTTAATTACTACTCCTTAACTGTCTTCTTACCAGCTTTAATCCAACCATTTATAATGCCTCCCTTAAGCTCATAGACATGTTCAAATCCCAAGCTATCTAAACCCTCACCTAGTGATTTTGAACGACTTGCATGGGCACAGTAGATAATAAATGGTGTCTTTTTATCTTTAATAAGGTGTCCAAGTTCAAAAAACCAATCAGCAATCAAAGCTTGTCCTCGTTCAGAAAAAAAGGTAATCTTTTTTGCACCCTCTATAATACCTGTCTCTTTCCACTCTGGTGCAGTTCGTATGTCTATTACAAGCACACCATCTTTTTTCATCTTTTCAAACTCTGGTACATCTATACTCTTAAACTCTGCAAAGAGACTTACACTTAAAATAGCCAATGTTAACAATGTCTTTTTCATCTATTGTCCTTAAAATAATTTTTAGCATAAGTTATATCTAAATTAATCTGAGTTTTCAACTCTTTTAAGCTATTAAATTTTCTATTTTCTCGAATAGACTCTAAAAACTCTACAGTAATGTTACATTTAAGCTCTCCTAAAACGTTATCTATAACATGTGTCTCTACTGCAAAAGCTTCATCTGTTGTTTGTCTAATACCAACAAAACTAATACTCTCTAACCACTCATCAGCAATTTTAGTGCGTGTAATATAGACACCATTTTTTGGTAACTGATAGTCATATATATTAAGATTAATAGTAGGGACTAACTCTCTTTTTCCTAGTCCTTGACCTAAAATAACATCTCCCTCTACACTAAAAGGTCGTCCTAAAAGTCTATTGACTAAATATAAATTCCCCTCTTTTAAATATCTATTAATAGTTCTTGAATGAACAGATATATTATCTATTTTTATCTCATCTACTACTATCACTTCTCCATAAAATAGCTCTTTTAGCAAAGCTGTATTGCCCTCTTTTTTATGACCAAACTCAAAGTCATACCCAACCACAATAGTCTCTAATTTAGGAAAATCTATACAGAGTCTATCGACGAACTCTTTGGCTGATAGCTGATAAATTTTTTCAAAGTGGTAGAAGAAGCAAGGCTTTTTTAAGTAGTTACTTCGTCTATATCCTGGGGTTAAGTAGCCACTATTTCGCTCTATGACAACTACTGCTTGAGCTTGTTCTATTAATACTTGATGTCCCAAATGAATACCATCAAATGAACCGATAGTAATAGATTTTATCTTATTTGTTAACTTCATGACTTCCTAAAGTAGTAAACATACTCTACATTTCCTGATTTTCCTGTAAGCTTAGAGGTAGTTTTATAGACCAACTCCCACTTTAACTCTTTAGCTTTAGCTTCAAATCTACTCTTAGCCTCTAAAATAGCCTCTCTATCTACAACTACACCTCTACTGTCTCGTTTTACATTGCGTCCCACTTCAAATTGTGGCTTAAAGAGCAAAATCATCTCACTTTTAGAGAGTCTATCTATGGCTTCTATTATCTGCAAAAGCGAAATAAAGGAGACATCACAAGTGAGTAGGTCAAAGGGTTCTGTTGGCTTAAACAGGCGAACATCAGTCTCTTCAAAGATAGAGACCTTACTACTATTACGCAATGAGTGATGAAGCTGATTTGTTCCTACATCTACACACGCTACAGACGCAACACCACTTTCAAGAAGTATCTGCACAAAACCACCTGTACTTGAACCTACATCAACAGCTCGTTTTCCCTCTAAGTTCAAAGGGTACTCCTCTAAAAAAAGCTCCAACTTCTTAGCTGCACGACTCACATAGAACTTCTCTTGGTCAATGTCAATGTTAGAGTTCTCATCACACTTCATCGACGCTTTAGCCACTTGACCATTGACAAATACTTTACCACGTTTAATTGCATCTAATGCACGGTTACGACTCTCAAAGTAACCCTTTTTAACTAAGTATTTGTCTAATCTCATCTTGACCTCAAAGTTTTTTAGGAATTGTAACATATTTGATATAATGTGAACAGAAATAAAAGAAGCAGTTCAACGATTAGAACATAAAAGCTAATAATCCCTTTACAAAACTTCTTTTTTAACTTATAATATAAAAAAACAAAAAAGGAGTTTTTATGTTACGTTTTTTTACAATACTTACTATAGCGCTATTTTTTACTGCTTGTAATCCTAGCTCTTCCATTGTTATCTCTAATCCACCAGCTAAAAAGATATTGAGTCAAGATACAATTCTTAGGTTACCTATACCTTTTAGAGCAAATGGATACAGTAACCTTACAACCAAACTCTACACTACAAAAAGTGATTTTAACACTTTTATAGATAAAATAAAAACAGAACACTCTTGGAATAAAGAGGAGAAAAGAAACTTTATTGGCTCTTTAAAAATCAATCCTATTGATTTTACAAAGTACAATCTACTTATCTACACCATGAAAGAGAGTTCAGGCTCTACAAAACTAACCATAGACCCACCAAAGGGAGATAATGCTCATGTAGAGATAGTTATAAATAGAGAAACGAAAGAGGTAGGCACAGCCGATATGGCTTACTATGCTCTTGCCTATAAAGTAAAAAAGAGTGTTATAGACATTACTTTTAATAATGGTCTTAAAAAAGATATTATCTTAAACAGTAAAGATAAACTTAGTTTTGATAAAATAATGGTTGCACAAATAAACTAATATTTACTATTTCCCTCTACTTAAATTTTAACTAAAATAAGTATAATAGAGTAATCTATTAAAGGGAAATAGTATTATGAACTCTTCTACAACACTTTTATTGACATTTGTACTAATATTAGTCACAGGCTGTATTCAACCATCTATCAATACAAACAGTAACCTCAATAATAACTCAACAACAAAAACACTTACCTTTTCTACAAATGAGCATAACTTTATGCACTCGCTAAATAAGACTTCAACAGTTGATGAACGCAATAGTTATATGGAAGAGTTCCTTCTTAAGTCAGATATGCAATGTGCCAACTATCTCAATCAACCTCTACAAAAAACTAACAATACAGCTAAAAATAACTCTCTCTACATAAATATTGCTGAAGGGGTAAGTAAGCTCTTTGGTCTTGACTACCTTACAAACACAGCTAAAGCTGTCTTTTTAGACAACAATGAGGAGTCAACAGAAGAGAAAACAGCATATACAAATGCTCTCTCTCCTGAAATAAAAAAGGGGGTAGAGATAGCTCGTACAAGATTTGCCAAAGAGATGAGAAAAAAACAGGCATTACCATTAGATAAATACTCCATAGAGAATCTTAAAGAGGACACACTTAAATATGATAAACAGTGTAATCTTGAGTATGGACTTATTGAGATTAACCGTGCATTAAAAGAGATGCAATCTCAAATGAACAGAAGTGTTATAACAAAAAAAGAGCCTACTCCTACCCTTGACCCACAAGTTATTAAAGACAAAGTGACTCAAGCAACAAAAGAGGTTAAAGAGAAGCAAGAGAATAATCAAACAACTATATTAAGCATCTAAAGCCTCCAACAGAGCCAAAGCCTGTCGATGCTCTTTGACATCATGACAACGCACAATAGAAGCTCCATTCTCTATGGCTCGTGTATGAATAACAATAGTTCCTGCCAATCGCTCCTGCGTTGGGGTAGGAATGACCTTGTCTATCATAGACTTTCTACTAGCCCCCACCAATACTTCACACCCAAACTTCTTAAAGTGACCCATATTTTTTATAAGTGTTAAGTTATGCTCCAGCGTCTTTCCAAACCCTATGCCAACATCTAAAATAATATCTTCACGCTTCATTCCAAACGCTTCACACTTAGCTATTCTCTCCTCAAAAAAGTCTGAAATCTCTACCATAACATCGTCATAAGTTGGGTTTTGTTGCATGGTTTGTGGTGTTCCTTGCATGTGCATTATGCACAACTTAGCCCCGTACTCTACAGCTAACTTCACCACCTCATCATTAGAAGCCCCTGTAATGTCATTGACTAAGTTAAAGCCTGACTTTAAAGCATACTCAATAACCGATAGAGTGTAAGAGTCCACCGAAAAAGAGACCTCTTCATAGAGCTTTTTAGCCTTTATTGCATCACAAATCGGCTTTATACGTTCTAGCTCAACCTCATCTGAAACTACATCTGCATTAGGACGAGAAGAGACAGCTCCAATGTCAATTATCTTTGCCCCCTGCGTTATCATCTGCTCTATCTTCTCAACAGCCTCACCATCTCTAAAACGAGACCCCTCAAAAAAACTGTCATCATTGGCATTGATTATTCCCATTATCTTTACAGGGTACTCTTTGACCTTTAAAAACTCCTGCAACTCCAAAGCTAAAGCTTTCAGTCCAAAGGGTTGAAGCAACTCCTTTTTAGACAATATCTCAATATGTTTACGTGTTCCAATAAGCAGACAATCATAGCTCTCTTTCTCACAAGTTATCACCCCAGAAGGAGTAGCCAACTCAGCTCCAATACTTAGTGCATCTTGCTTTAAGATATTAACAGCAGGGGTCTTTAAATCTTTAATCTGAAAGTAAAGCAACTCCATCTTCTTAGCCATAATAGGCACACCACCACCGTGGACTTTTAGGTTTTTTAGGTACTCTTTTTTGTTTTTTATTTTGTTTAATTGGTAGATTTTCATGCTAACCTCGATTTATATTTGTAGATTTTATTAAATGATATATTTATCATACTTAGAGACAAAAGTTGGTATTTCTAAAGATTTAATAGACACTGTCTGTTGAATCTCTAAAGTTTCTAATTTGAATTAATCTCCCCACTCTCAACATCACGAATATAATACTCCAAAACCCTTTTAGGGTACTTCTCTTTTATAGCTCTATAGACCTCTCTATCTTTCTCTCCATTATCTCCAAACATAACCCATTTTATATTAGGATAGAGTTTAATTAGTCGCTCAATCTTTTGACTCTTGTAGGCAAATTGGTCAGTAAGAGGGTCTAGGTTCTCTCCATGTGCTTTTTTTAAAATGAGCGTATATTTTGGAAAGTGATGATACTCTAAAAACTGCTCAATAGGTCTAAAAAGATGTTGTGGAGAGCCTGAGAGTATAAAGAGTGTACTTGGTATACCTTTTGGGTTTTGTGAAAGAATCTTTTTAAATCTCTCTAACATAGTAGGAATAAGGGTTCTCTGTTTATAGTTTTTAAACATTGTATTGATACCCAAACTAATTTTATTGGTTACATTAGAGACAATAATCGTATCATCAAAGTCAGAGATAATACCTACAAGAGGTGTAGAGTCAATAATGGTTGCATTTGTCTCATGTATATTTTTATTGCCCTCAATATTTAAGAGTATCTTATGGTAGCCCATTGGAAGAGATTGTTCTGTTTTGATATTAAACTCAAAATAGCCCTCATCATCGCCTTTTGTTTTAAAGGTTTTATTTTTAAGATGAAGGTATATAGTTTTATTTTTTATCTCATCATTTTTAATCTGTTTGACTCTTCTGTAAAGGTTTCTTAGTACTCCATCATCTTTACTAACCTCTTTAAATTCTCGTTCTATTTGCATACGACCTTGAATAGTGAGTTGATGGTTATTGCCATAGGCGTTATATACGACAATATTGTCTTTTGTATAGCCTATATTTAGAAGTAGTAGAGTAAGTAGCAGAACTTTTTTTAACATTATTTTTTCCTTTTGTCAGTAAATATTACTAAAATAAAAATTAAATATTAGGAAAAAGATAGTATATTGTTCAGCAAAAAAAGGAAAAAGGTATATGACAGCAGACGCATTAGTCATGGAACACATGATGAACCCTAAAAATTATGGGAAAATTGAAGAGGCAGACTCTGTGGGTATGGGAAAGAACCCACAAAATGGTGAAAAGGTTGCTATCTATTTAAAAGTAAAAGAGGATAAAGACCCTTTGATTGAAGATATATCTTTTCAAGCTATTGGTTGTACTACAACTATTGTGGCAGGTTCGCTTATTACAACTGAGGCTAAAGGGCTTCATTTTAGTAGAGCAGAGGAATTGGTCTCTGCTACTTTGGGAATGTTAGAGAATCAGACTCCTGAAGATGCTGCTTGTACGGAGATGGTGGCTTTGGCTTTAAAGGCATCACTCGATACATATAGAGAGCGACAAAAAGATAAGGATTTTCCTATGATTTCTTATCATATAGATAATGATTGTACCCCAAAAGAGGAGATTATTGATGAAAAAACTATTTAAAGATATTCATGAGGCTTGGTTGGCAACTCTGTTTGCTGGTTTTATGTCTCAAACACAAAATAGACAAGAGCTATATGAGTTTAGCAACATACTCTTTAAACACTTAACTTGGATAGAGAACGATTTTATTAAACAGAACATAGAGTACAACTACGACGTAAATCAAGTTCCAATTAAAGTAGAAAAACTCTCGGTAATGCTCAACGATATTATTAGAAGAATGGAGCTTATAGAGTCGGAACTAGATAGCTGTAAAGATGAACACATTACCTTTCGTATGCGTAGTGATTTAGACTATATGAAATCGGTTCTAAAAAAGATGCCTGATGAAGATGTAAGTAGTGCATTTAATATGAAAAAAGAGTTTCCAGATGTTGAGTTAAGCGATGAAGCAAGAGATGCCTTAACCCTCTTTTTGTTTGAAGAGACTTATAAAGAGTATGAGCTTATTATGGTCTACAACTACTCTAAAGCAAACTCAAGTGATGCCTTTTTAAATCGTATCTATCAGATTTTAATAGATGAATCCTTTTTCCACCTTAGAAGTTTTGGGCAGATGATGGCACAGATGGGAATTTTGGGTGTTCCACGAAGTATTATGGAAGAGGTCTATAAGTTTGATAACTTAGAAAAGTTCTTAAAAGATGGAATTCAAGAGGAGATAGGAGCAAAAGAGGAGTGTAAAAGATTGGCAGATGCTGTAAGCTCTAGCTCTGAACACTTTGCCTCTTTCTTTACTTTTATTAACAATCAAGAGAACTACCATATTGCTTTGATGGAGGAGGCTTTGGAGTATATGGTTACTAATAAGTAGCTATAACAACGACTTTAGCATACTAATTGCTAAAATCGTTGTTTTTTGATTAAAAAACTACCATTATCTCCTCTAAAAAGCTTTTTATTAATATTATCAAAAACAGCCCAATTCCCATTTACTCCACCTATAAACTCTTTTATAGGTTTACCTTGTTTGGTTCTGTCCCATAGTTTAATATTTTCTCCTGAAGTAGATACTATGTAGCGTCCATCTTGGCTTATGGCTACAGATTTAACAGGGGCATTGGTTATATAAGTTTGAAGTAGCGTTCCCTTTTTTACGTCCCAAACTCTTACACTATAATCCTCATTTCCATACTCTTCTCCTGAACCTGAGACAATATATTGTCCATTATCACTAATGGCAACGGTATTAATCTTGTCTTTATGCCCCTCAAATGTTTTTAAAAGGCTCTTTTTCTCTCTATCCCAAAGTTTTATAGTTGTATCGTCTGAACCTGAAACAATAAATTTGCCATCTTTACTTAGAGCTACACTATTGACTTTTTTTGTATGCCCTTTAAAGGTATATATTGCTTTACTCTTTTTTCTATTCCATAGTTTAACAGTTTTATCATCAGACCCTGAGACAATATAAGTTCCATTTTTACCAATGGCAACAGAGTTAACTTGTCCTACATGACCTTTAAAGGTTTTTACCAATTTTTTTCTTTTTCTATCCCAAAGTTTAATATTGTAAGAGTCTTGCAGAGTTGCTACAATATATCTTCCTGTACTAGCCGATACAGAATTTATATATCGGTTGCTTTTAACAGTTTTTACTACTTTTCCACTCTCTTTATCATAAATTTTGATACTATATCTTAAATCTCCTGTTTGTGAACCTGAACCAGCAATAATATAGTGTTCATCTCCACTAAAAGCAACTGAACGAATATCATCTTTTTGACCATTAAATATCTTAATTAGCCTATTTTTTTCTATATCCCATAGCTTGACGGAGTTATCATTTGAACCCGACAAGATATATTTTCCATCAGCAGAAATATCTACCGAATTAATAGTACTTTTTTGACCCTCTAATGTTTTAATAAGTTTTTTCTCTTTTATACTCCAAATCTTTATAGTCTCATCATCTGATGCAGAGATAATGGTTTTTCCATCTTGGCTTATGGCTACAGCATTGACGTATCCATCATGACCTTTAAATGTTTTAATAAGTTTTTTCTTTTTGATACTCCATAATTTTATACTATTATCTCTTGAGCCATAAAATGAACCAGAGGAAGATACAATGAACTTTCCATCGTTACTAATAGCAACAGAGTTAACAGAAGATTTATGTCCATAAAAACTTTTAATGATTTTACCTTTTTTAATGTTCCATAACTTTACACTTTTGTCTTCTGAACCTGAAACGATATATTTTCCATCTTGGCTAAAAGCAACAGATAGAACTTTATCTTTATGACCTTTAAAAGTTTTAATAATTTTACCTGTAGCCAAACTCCATAGTTTTATACTTTTATCATCTGAACCTGAGAGAATATATCTGTTGTCATGGCTAATAGCTACAGAGTTAATTGAAGCTAAATGACCTCTATCTAAACTCATTAAAAGTTTTTCTGAATCAATATCCCACACCTTTATACTGTGGTCACGAGAGCCTGAAACAATATATTTTCCATTATCACTAATGGCTACAGAGGTAACATCATCAATATGCCCTTTAAATGTTGAAATAACTGTTCCACTCTCTATATCCCAAAGTTTTACAGTGTCATCTTCTGAGCCTGAGACAATCTGTTTTCCATCGTTGCTTATTGCTACAGAGAGAACTTTATCGGTATGTCCTTTGAAAATTTTAACAACTCTTCCTCTCTCTATATCCCATAATCTTAAAAGAGTATCATCAGAAGCAGAGACAATATAGCGACCATCTTTACTTATGGCTATATCGTTAACAGGACTACGAGTGTCAATAAAAAAGTCTTGATTGTTGTTAAAGTCTTCACCGTTTATATTTAAAGGGGGTAACACAATTGGATTTGAAAACAGCAGTAATGTTTGGAGTAAAGTAAGGAGGAGTAAATTTTTATAACTCATATGTTATTCACTTTTTAAATAAGAGTATAACCAATAATAACAAAAATAAATATAAAATATTTTTTTATATTATGTTTTTAAACTTGCTACTATTAATATTACTCAACATATAATTTTTTTTGTTATAGAATTGTAGCAAAAGATTTTCTCGAAACCCTCTTATACCTCATAAATTTCAGTTATAATTCAAAAAAATTTTAAAAGGTAAAATAATGAAAAAAATAATAAAAGCTACTCTATTACTATTTATTTTAAGTGAACTAACATTAGCTACTTGCTCAAATAACAAAATGGTTTGGCAAAACAGAATAGCCAATAGCAACTCAATAGAGCAGTTTTTTCTAAACAATGCTTCTTGTCAGAACTATTTTTATAAGCACTTAACAACAGCTCAAAAAATCTATTTTGATACGGTACTCTACCCTAAAAATTTAGATATGAGAGCCTATAAAAATAGATGGAGAGCAATGTTAGCTGATGACAGAGCATTTTTTAAAGAGTTTACTTTTTTTAATAACTACTTTACTAAGTATCATACTAGTGTAACACAAAGAGAGTTCTCTTGTTTTCAAAAACAGAAGGGGTTTGCTTCTCAGGTATCTCAAAACAGTTTTTATCATGAGTTAGCCAAGAGAGGTATGTTGCATGATGTAAGTTATCTCTACCCTTTAATTCGTTGGGCTTATGTTCACAATGGAATAGATATGCAACTAAGCCGTGAGCGTGTGCGAAAGGCAGAGAGCCTTTTTGGTATAAAAAAAGGAAAAGTTGGAGACCGTACGCAGTATGCTAGATTTCTAGCACTCTTTGATGATGAGTATGAGGCTGTAGCACAAGAGTTAGCAACTGCTTTAGGAGTATCACCAATAGAAGCCTATAAACTTTTAGCTGTTATTACTTTTCTTGAGTCAAGAGGAAATATCTTTGCTGTCTCTACTACAGGAGCTTTTGGTCCTACACAGTTAACGCTACACTACTACATGATGTACGGAGAGCCAAACAACCCTTTTTCAGTCAAAGGAAGTTTAATTAAATTGGCTAATAAGTTTGTACATTACCATAGTATTGGAAAGTCAATAGACAGCTCTGTGATTGCTTATAAATCAGGAAGTTTGAGTAAATGTGAAAATGGAGGGTATAGCAATGATGTAGATTGTCGCTACTACAATGACTATAAGCGTTATATGAATGAGATGAGGTTTATGACAAATAAAGATGATATTTCGAGATATTTAAGTGGTAAATCCTACTTTTATAAATCATTAAAGAGTCTGAAAAGAGTCAAAAACCTAAAAGGGCTAAAAGATTATGAACCCTATCAATATGCTGTTCTAAAAGGCAATACGCTAAGTACTAAAGCTCAAAAGAGTCAATATCTAAATGGTGGTTACTTTAACTCATTGGGTAGAATGAAACGTAGTGAGATTTATAAATTACAAAATCAATATGGTCGTAGAAATATTGGAGTGGTTTCTGATAAGAAGGTTTGTTATTAGATGTAGGGGTAGACCAATGTGTCTACCCATCTTATGAAATACCTATATATCAGGTATAGAAGGTGGAATTTTCTCTTTCTCACTTACTACAGGTGACTTTGGTACATTTTGTTCAGTACTCTTGTTTGGGTTAGAACTTCCTCCCCCACACCCTACAAATAGTAAAAGCATCAATCCTAAAACTGTTTTATATATTGTTTTCATCTAGTTATCCTTTGGTGTTAATTTTTTTGTTATGACGCTATCGTCAGAGAAAAAGCTTATGTATGTTGTGTTGTTAAGGTCAAAGATTAGCCCTCTGTGTTCACCCCAATTTTCATTGTTAGCTTGAATCTCTTTGTAACTTTTTAGTGAATCGTTCTCTATTTGGTAGACCCCTAAATAGTTTGAGTTTGAGTCTTGTTCATAGCTAGAGAATGGAAAAGCAAAAATATGGTCAGAAGCTCTGTAGGCTAAAGCTTTATGATTCTCTTCTACTTCAGAGTGGGTGTTTTTACCTAAAGTAATGCTATCTAAAGAGCTTGGGTTTTCAAAGTCTGAAATGTCAAAGAGTTCTATCTTTACACCTTTTCTGTTTCCCTCACTATCTGCATCTTGACCGATTCCTAAGAGTTTGTCATTGTCAATAGGGTGTAGGTAGGCAGAGTATCCATTTACTTTAAGCTCACCCATCTTTTTAGGGGATTTTGGGTTAGATAGGTCGATAGTATAGAGAGGGTCGGTTGTTTTGTAGGTTATAAGGTAAGCTTTCTCTCCCATAAATCTAACAGACTTAATGGTCTCTCCCTCTTTTCCAAGACCCGAGAGAACCCCCTCTATATTTAGTAAGTTATTGTTATCTTTGAGTGTATAAAGAGAGTTTTTAGTTCCTGTAGCTCCCCATGAAAAGCCCTCTGTGGTTGCAATGCGTAAGATGTTTTTGTATTCAGAGAGTGAAAATTGATTTAACGCTGTTCCGTAGACTGAACCTACTGCTTTGTATGATAAATCTGCATCAAAATTGAACTTGTAGATGCTAGAGCGACTTTTGTAGTTGTTGAAGTCGTAGTAGTAGGGGTACTCATTTGAAACTAAATAGAGTGATTTAGGTGAAGCATACTCTACCGATGAATTTCCTATAAATGATGTAGTGTTGATGTACTCTCCTGTAGTTAAAGAGAATTGAGAGATACTACTTATGGTTGTTGTCTGTTTTTTCTTTGAAGAGGTGTATAGTCTCTTTGGAGTAACTAAGTTCTGCTTTGCAAGGTCAGTACCCTCAATTTTTGGTAGAAGCTTAGTAACAGTTACATTTGGTTTGTCGTAGTTGTAGCGAAAATAGCCATTTTCATCTTTGTTAATAGCGTAACACTCTGCATAAGGGTTTTTATCTTGATAATCGTATGTCTCTATGTTTCCTGCTATATAATCTTGACAGACTTTTGAAGGTGTAAAGTACTCTTTAGGGTACTCTATGTTGTATTTTGGACTAAATGTTGTAACTGTGTAGAGTTTGTCATTGATAACTCGTGAGTTTTTTAAATAACCATCTATTTTATGTTCTGATACTTTTTTGATATTTTTTATATCTGTAACATCAAAAATAGTCACTACAGCATCTGTTGAACTTGATGGAACAATACTATCAGGAGTAACTTTAACCTCTTTAGTATAAGCTAAAAGAACTGTTAGTCTGTTGTCATTAAGATAGAATGAGTCTATATTGTAGTTTTCTGAGAATTTAATTTTACCTAAGGTCGTGTTACTCTCTTGTGCTAATGCTTCAAATGAACCAATATTAATATGGTCTCTTATGCCTTTTGATTTGCCTACATAAAAAACATACTTGTCATTATGTTTTAAAATATCAGACTCATCAACGCTCTCCTCTTGCAGGTTTGTTCCACTTGCATTGGTTGCTCCTCTTGCAGAGTTATCAGCAACAGAAGTTGTTGGAATCCCTCCAAGAGCTACATTTTCTCTAAAGCCAATAAGAGGTTCTATCCCACAAATAGGTCGTTGAGAGAGTGTTGCCATCTCTTTTATATAAGCCTCTAACGAAGCACTATCTTTAAAGGTATGTAGTTTTGAAGCCTCTTTGGCTACAGAGATATTTTTGTCATTTGGAGCTTTAACCCAAATACCATCAGAGTTTTTAATGTGTCCTAGTTTAGGAAACTCTGAACTCTCTTGTGTTGGGTCAGAGAGTTCCCATTGGTTATTGCTATATTTCCATGCTGTCATGCCCTCAAAAATATCAGCAGATACTACAGTGTCAACAGGTAGAGAGATTAAGTTCCAACCCTTTTTAAGTTCAATAACATCAGCACTTTTGTTGTTGGTTGGTTCACTGTTTAGTTTTTTATCTTCAAAAACCATTGTCCAATCTTTTTTAGACTTAACCCAAAAACCATGCCATGTTTTTAGCTCTGTAAGCTTTCCAATCTTTTTGTTCTCTATCTTCTTTTGAACAGAAGCATCAGGAGAGTAGGCTAACCATTTTTGGCTTTGAGCATCAAAGTGCCAAACTTGCTCTACGTTCTCTTTGGTAAACTTTGACATATCTGTCAAAGGTATGGAAGAGCCTATAAGTTGCCAACCTTTTTTTACTAGTAGAACAGAGTCTGCCATAGTTAGTGAAAAAAGAAAGGTTATGAGTATAATTATCTTTTTCATGTGTGTTCCTTGTTAAAATAGATATTTTGCAAAACTTTTTGGAATCGGAGACTTTAGTCCAATACCATTGAATTAGCGAGGCTCTGTGCTTTGCACTCTCTGTGAGAAAGCCTTCGATTCCATAAAGAAATACCTATTTTTCGGAATCGGAGTGTTTACACCCGAACTATTTTAGGCTTATTTCATTGGCATTGGGCTAAAGCCATCGGTTCCTAGTTTGCTTAGCCTAACTCTATTATAAAAAAATGTATAAAAGATGTAGAGTTAGAATTTAATGGTAAATTTGCTAAATCTTTTAGTAGATTTAACCATAAGCCTACCTCTCATCTCTTTTTCTATAATGGTCTTAGCGATGTAGAGTCCTATGCCATCATGATTCTCTTTGGTTGAAAAGTAGGGTTCAAAAATCTTTACTTGGTCGCTTTTGCTAATGCCTCCTGCATTGTCTTTAATGGTAATGCTATTTTTATCAATCTCAATTTCAATCTTTGGATTTACCCTTTGTTGTTGAACAAGAGCATCTTTTGCATTGTTAATAAGGTTTAAAATAACCTGTTCAAACTCATTTTTGTTGTAGAAGAGGCTAAAATCTTCTCTTGTTTGAAGCTCTATTTTAATATTACGCTTTTTAAGAGTAGAACTTAAAATAGTTAAGACACTCTCACAACTCTCCTCTACACTAAAATGCTCTCGCTCTTTAGTAGGATTGTAAAAATTACGAAACGTCTCAATGTTTTTAGACATATACTCAATCTGTTCACTAGCTTCTCTAAGCGTCTCTTTTAGCTCTTGATTCTCATGATAAAAACTCTTAATATGCATAAGAGAGTAAGACAAAAAGGTAAGTGGTTGTCTCCATTGGTGGGCGATAATCGAAATCATCTCACCCATCGAGGCTAAGCGTGACTGTTGAAGTAGTAGGGTCTGCTGTCTTCTCTGCTCCTGCTCAATAACTTTAAACCGATAAGAGAGAGCAAAAGAGAGTAGCATCGACTCAAAAGCAAAGGCAATGTGTAGAAATGGAAAGTCAAATCTATTGGGGTCAATAACATAAGTCAACTCCAACACAAGAACAACAACCACAATGTGCCAACCAACCATCAAAAAGTAGAAAGGGACATCTTTCTGGCGAATCTCTCTAAAAGCTTCCGAGAGTACAAAGGCAATCCAAATAACTGTTGGTACAAACTTAGTAAAAAAGGTATGCCCCAAGATAAGAGAGAGTAGTAGGTCAAAAATGCTAAGGTATAGAACGCTTTTAATAAGAGTGGTGAGTCTCTCTGTTTTATAGGTTTGGAAAAACTCTTGAAGAAAGAGTAGAGAGAAGATAAGCATAAGCGTTTGAGAACTATCAAGCAGATAGAAGCTTTTAAAATTATATATTTGGGTAAATGGGTAAATCTGTAGAGCCTCTAAATTGACCAAAGAGAGTAAAACGAAAAGTTGAGCTAAGGCGTAGTAGAGATATTGGCGATTGCGAATGTAGAAGTAGAAAGCAAAATTGTAAACCATGGCTGAAAAGATAATGCCTAAAGAGAAGAGAGTAAGCATAAAAGCCCAATCTCCATAGAGATGAGGTTCAGTAACAAATGGACTCTTTTGTAGAAAGAAGTCATCATAGAAAAAGAGTAGTGAGATGCACAGATAGATAAATAGTGCAAGGTATTTGAGTTTTAAAATATTATCCATCTAGGTGAATCCTATAGCCATATTTGGAGATGTTTTCAATGGCTCTTTTCCCTACAATTTTACGAACATCTCGCACCAAAGAGCGAAGTGCATCTGAACTCATGACTTTGTCAAACCATATAAACTGCTCTATCTCCTCATAGGAGACAATGCGACCTTGGTTTTTAATAAGAAGAAAAAGCAATTTATGTTGAGACTCTGTTAAAGGAATGATTCTGTTATCTTTTACAAGAGTATGGTTTAACATATCAAAACTATCTGTTTTGCTAATTTTAACAACCGAGGGGTGTTGTAGCTCAATATGCTCAAAAGAGAGTCTCAACGCCTCAAAAAGCTCCTCCTCTTTAATAGGCTTTTGCAAGTAGTTAATAAGGTTTAACTTAACAGCCTCTAAAAGGTATTGGGTTGTAGTAAAAGCAGTATTGATAATAATAGGGGTCTGCTTATCCTCTCTTCTAATCTGCCTACAAAGCTCTAAGCCATTCATTTTAGGCATCTCAATATCGCAAATAATAATATCAGGTTTTAATCTATGGTACAAATCAAGCCCCTCTTCACCATCTTTTGCCTCATAAATCTCTGAAAAATAGGGCTTTAAAACAGTAGTAGCAATACGACGTATCATCACTTCATCATCGACAAATAGTAGGGTATATTTTGTTCTCTTTAGCATCTCTACACTTTTTCTACATTTATTTATTATAGATTTCTCTAACTATGGTAGTAGATAAAATATTTAGATAAACTTAAGTGATTAAATATATAAAAAGAGGAGTAGCTTTGAGAAATATAATCTATTTGATATTAATTCTATTTTTTTTGCTAGGGTGTGGTGCTCAAAACAGAAGCCCTGAAGGGGAAGCAAGAGATTCTAGTAATGATTTAACTTTAGCCTCTTCTATGCTAGTTCTACCTGAAGTTATTGCTATTGATTTTCCATTGGCATTAAAAAATTTAAGTAGTGATATTTCTGTAGAAAACATCAAAAGCAAAATAGAGATAGAGAAAGAGCAACTTAAACTTTTAGAGCAGATTATGGGTCAGATTTCAAATGAGTGTAAGGGTTTAGAGGAGTGCTATGTCGATGCTAACAGTAGTGCTTTTCTAGGAAAAATTCAACTAAATCAACATAGCAATGAGTATAAATTATCTCTAACAACAAGTAACAAAGAAAAGATTAGTTTTAGTTGGTCAGATGTTAAAGCAGATGTTTTAACCGTTTATAAAAAAGAGAACTATCAAGTAGCCATGCACTACTTTAGAGATGTCTCTAAGCAAAAAGAGGCACTCTATATTGAAGAGAGTAAAAAGAGAGCTAAAAACTCTTTGATGATTAGTTTAGATAGTAAAAAACAGGAGTATAGATTGCGTTCAAACTATATCTCTACAGACTCAAAGGCTTCTTTTAATATTTTGGTAAAAGATGAGGTTCTTGTGGAGGAGAATGAAAATATCTTTAGTTTAAATAGTGACTATTCTAATCTTAAAGAGGGGGCTTATCTGATTCTACCTTCTAGTAAAGATATACAATCATTAAATCTAGTAGAGCTATTTGAAAATGCACAAGGGAGTTTTTTGGTTTTTGATAATGAAGTACAGGGGTTTGTTTATAGTGAGTTGGTTGATGTGGGCATCAATCTCTACCTTAAATAATTCAAGTTTAATTTTAAACCCACTCTCTCCACGCTCTATCCTTTGTTATTTTTTCCACTTGAGACAAAACCAAACAAGTCTTTTACTAACTCATAAGGATTCTTTTTACTCTGCTATCGTTTGGTTTTAACATTTAGTTTACATAGTAACTTCGTTCATTTTCTAAACCTTGGTTAAGTCTTGCAACTAACATGAGGTACTCCTTTTAAATGTATCACGCATTGTAATACATTTTATTTAAAGTTTATAATCTTATCTTTTCTTCTTAGCTAACAACTTCAAAAGCAAACTATTCAAAACAAACGCCGTAGGTGACCCCATATCAAGAGCTTTTATAGAGTCTGAAAATAGCTTTAACGTAGACTCATCAAGATTATACTTTTGAGACCTCATAGCACCCAAAGAGATTTTTTCAACCAAAACTTTACACTCAACAGCAGAGATTCGTGAATGTTTTTGTGCAAACTCGTAGACTCTTGCTAAGTTTAGGTTCTCTAGGTCTAAGCTTAACTCTTCTTCTGAACTACTGTCATGTAGAACTGTTACAGGTAGTCTTGACTGTATAGTGTCTAGTAGTGCAGATTTTGACTCGGTAATAATGATAAAAGCTTTGTTTCGTGGAGGCTCTTCGATAACTTTTAAGAGTCTATTTTGTGCAATATCGGAGAATTTTGGAGCAACTAAAATAATGTAGTTTAGGTTTTCAGAGGCAACATAGGCTTTCTCTATGGCTTTTTGAGCATGTTCTACCAAAAACTCTTTTGGTTTACCTTTGTCATCTTCGCTCTTTATAATTGTAAAGATTTCGGTAGTTCTTTTTAACTCTAGCTCATTTAAAATGGCTTGGGCTTGATGGGTGATGATAATTCCAGAAGCCAAATTCATTGGTTAATCCACACTTATATCACCAAAAAGAGCAGCATCAATTGTTTTGTTAAATAGTTTAAATAGCTGAATAAGCTTAATATCTAGTGATGCATTTCCTCCACGTAGATAGAAGGAGTTAGGAACATCTCCATCTATAATCCACAATAGGTTTTCATCATTTCTAAAGACAAACTTAGTATAGTTACTCTCTGCTGAACCAATATACCAAATAAAGTAACCATTAGGGTAGGAAATATCTAGCATATCTTCTAACAAATCCAACTCTTGTGTGTTGTTCATCTTATCAAGATTTGGGAACATTGACTTTAGGGTATAGACAGGTAAAAAGGGTCGCTCATTTTGAAGGTTATTGATTTTACTTGCTACATACTTAGCATACCAACCTCGTTTTTCATCAGTCAAAATGAGTATAGTCTGCCCATCTATAATCTTACTAACAGCCGATTGAACCACAGGAACCCAGTCATAACGACACTCCTCCATCCATGAGAAAGAGGAGTCCTCCTCTCGAATGGTATCTAGTGTCCAACTTAAGATTGGTGTCATATTATTTATCTAAATCATAAGCATTATGTAGTGTACGAACTGCTAGTTCGGCATATTTTTCAGAAACAATCATAGAGACTTTAATCTCTGATGTTGAAATCATCTCAATATTAATGTTCTCATTGGCTAAAGCACAAAATGCTGTTGCTGCTACACCTGAGTGAGACTTCATACCTACACCAACAACAGATACTTTACAGACAGAGTCATCTAAATCCATTCCACCAATGTCATGGTCAAACGACTCAATAACAGCTTTAGCTTGTGTTAGTTCACTTTGAGGAACAGTAAAACCTAAGTTTGTCTTTCCATCTGTTGAAGCATTTTGGATTATCATATCTACATTAATCTGCTCTTCGGCTAACTTTGTAAAAATCTCAGCAGCAATACCAGGTTTATCTGAAACCTCTCTAATTGTTACACGTGCTTGATTTCTATCTAAAGCTATACCACTAACTAAAACTTTCTCCATCTCTTCTGTCTCCTCTCCTATAACTGTTCCCTCTGCGTCAGAAAAAGAACTCTTTGCTACTATTTTTACGTTTAATTTTTTTGCCAACTCTACAGAACGGTTCTGTAACACCTTTGCCCCAAGTGAAGCAAGTTCTAACATCTCCTCATAAGAGATAAAATCCATCTTCTTTGCTTTTGGTTCAATGCGTGGGTCAGTAGTATAGATACCATCTACATCAGAGTAAATCTCACAAACATCTGCTTTTAATGCACCTGCAATCGCTACTGCTGAGAGGTCTGAACCACCTCGCCCAAGAGTCGTAACCGAACCACTAGCATTAATCCCTTGAAAACCTGAAACAATTACTATTTTACCTTCATCTATTTCTGATTGCATAGCTGTAGGGTCTATCGACTCTATTCTTGCATAGGTATGAGAATCGTCTGTTAAAATTCTTGCTTGTCGCCCTGTCATTGCAATAGCAGGGTAACCTTTCTCTTGAAGAGCAATAGCTAAAAGTGCAGCAGTTACACGCTCTCCAGAACTTAGCAACATATCCATCTCACGTTTTGATGGGTTATCTGAAAAGTGTTTAGCATACTCAATAAGCTTATTTGTCTCTCCACTCATAGCAGAGACAACAACAACTATATCATTTCCCTCTTCTTTTGCTTTGGCTACTCTTGTAGCAACATTTTCTATTCGCTCTAAAGAACCAACACTAGTTCCTCCATATTTATGTACGATTAACATCGACAATATGCCCCTCTTTCACAAAATGTTCTATGACACGTCGGTAGACATGTCGTTTAAAATAGGTCGCTTTTTTTAGCAACTGCTTATACTCTACATAGTTGTAGTCTTCAAATTCTGGTTCATGGTAACTCTCTAGGTCAATCTTTGCGTTCTCCTGTAATTTAACTAAAAAATACTTCTGTCTCTGTCCATCATAAGGGTACATTTTACGAGACTTAACACCTACAGGAAAGTCATAAGATATCCAATATGGATACTCAGCAATAATCTCAACATCATTACAACCTATCTCCTCTTTAAGCTCTCGAAGAAGTGCCTCTTTTGGTGTCTCACCACTATCAATACCACCTTGGGGAAATTGCCATGTGTTCCGAACATCGGAACGTTTACCTAAAAAAAATTCACATTTATGTGGATAATTTGAAGAGAGTATAACAGCTGCGACATTTGGTCTATATCGCTTCTCTTTCTGCATTTTTATTACTCATCTTTCATCATTATTTCGATAAAATTTTATCGAAATACTCATTAATTGATGGTGAAAAAATGCTTCTTTATATCCACATTCCCTATTGTGATTCCAAATGTCACTACTGTGCTTTTAACTCCTATGTGGACAAGTTTGATACACGTAAAAACTATATGTTAGCTTTAGAAAAACAACTAAAATTTGAACTCAAACGTTTTGAAGTTACAGAGCAATCTATAGAGACTATATTCATTGGAGGAGGTACTCCCTCGACGGTTACTCCCCTACTCTACCAACCCATTTTTAAACTCATTCAACCCCTCATTAAAAAAGGAGCTGAAATTACCACAGAGGCAAACCCCAACTCTGCTACCAAAACATGGCTAAAAGGCATGTTTGAGTTAGGAGTAAATCGTATCTCTTTTGGAGTACAGAGTTTTAACCCACAAAAGCTCAAAGCCCTAAATCGAGCCCACTCACCACAACAAGCCATAAAAGCCATTAAAAGAGCTTATGAGATTGGTTTCAAAAATATCTCACTTGACCTCATCTATAACTATCAAGATGATACTAAAGAGCTTTTAAAATCTGACATTGAACAGGCTTTTGAGCTTCCTATCAACCATATCTCAGCCTATGAACTCACCATTGAGCATGGAACAAAGTTTGCCTCTACTCCAGATGTTCAACAAACAGATGATGAGTTGGCTTTTTTTGTAGCAAAAGAGATTAAAAAGAGAGGCTTTAAGCAGTATGAAATCTCTAACTTTGGAACATACCAAAGCGAACACAATAGAGGCTATTGGAAGCTTAAAGATTACATAGGAGTTGGAGCAGGAGCTGTTGGTTTTTTAAAAGATAGACGCTACTACCCTACTACAGATATTGAGCTATATATTCAAAACCCTCTAAATATTCAAGAGGAGACTTTAACCCAAGAGGAGTTACTAACAGAAAAACTCTTTTTGGGACTTCGCTCAAATATTGGTGTAGATGAAAAGATACTAGATAAAGAGATGAAAAGACGAGCTGATTTTTTAGTTGAAGAGAATAAGTTGGTTAAAGAGGGTACAGTTTATAAAAATATGAACTACTTTATTGCTGATGAGTTGGTTTTGTATCTTGAAGGATGATTACCGAGTTTTTCAGGTTTTGATAATAAAGACAAGATTGATAGAGGCACTTAATGGTAAAATTTTTGAGTCATTAAATAGCAATTTACATGATTTAAACTAAAGATAGTGTATTATTCATTATTATTTTTTTTATGAGAGTAGTTAATAAATAATGAACTTACCCAAAAGAGATGAAATCTGTATATTTGTTGAAACTTCTATTGCAAATAAACAATACAATAAAAAAATTATTTTTAACTTATCTCTTAAGTACCTGACCATAATAAATGAGAGAGTGGAGTAAAGGAATTTAGGGATTAGCAGAGTAGGAAAAGGCAATATTAACTTAGCTTCTATTTATATTGGTCTAGCAAAATCTTTTCAGGAGAAATATGAGTTTAATAAAGCCATATCGTTTTATAGGAGTATTTAAAGTTAGATAGGGTGAATGGTTTATGAGAAAGAAAATAGTAAAGATATTGAAAATACCATTTGAGCTAATTTTAGGTATAGGTACAATATTTTCTTTTTTTATTTTAGAGCTAAGTGTAGTAAATCAGATTTTGAAAAATTAGAAGGATTTTTATGGGAACAAAAATAGTTTATATCTTATGGACAATAAGTTTATTTGCAATATCTCTAAATGCAGAAGATATTCTAGTCCCCTATGATGACGATGGATTTTATGGTGGTACAATTATA
>JALVXC010000067.1 GCA_027038275.1 Campylobacteraceae bacterium
ATTGATTTCTCTGTTATAGCATTTTTTTCTTTTAACTTTTATTAGTTAATGCCTATTTATAGGGGCTTATGAGACCACGGAAGATGTTGGAGAGCCCTGATTTTGGATTGAGTGATAAATATGATGAAGTAAGTGACTCATACAATGGCTACAAGATAGGTTCAGAGATTATCTTTAATCCTTGGTCTATTATAAATTTTGTTGCAGATAAAAAACATAGACTCTTACCCTATTGGGCAAATACATCATCTAATGAGTTACTTAAACATCTTATTAACATTTCCTCTCTAAACTTTAAAAAGAGTTTAGAGGCGTGGCTAAATGGTGAGAGTATTAGAACTCAAATAGATAGCAATATTGTCTTTAGTGAAATAGATAAGAACGATAAAAACATCTACTCACTACTCTTTTTTAGTGGTTACTTGAAGTGTGCTAACAAAGAGTTAATAGAGAAAACCTACCATTGTGATTTGGCTATTCCAAACAAAGAGGTTCATTATAGGCTGTCGAAAAACAGCTTTTTTTACCGTTTTTTGGCTTTTGCTTTTTGGATATAAAAAATCTATTAAAAGTACTATTTTTAGGTACTTTTGTAGGATTGCATATAATCCAAAAATTAGTCAATTTCAATGTGGCATATTTGCCATATTTCGACAGCCTAGGTTCATTACATCTTTAGAAATATTATCTCTAGTTGGTTAAATGAGAGTTTTAGAGATGATAGACTTCATACTCTCTTACAAGCTTTAATTAGTGGAGATGTAGAGCTTTTTGAAGAGCTATTTAGTGAGTTTGTTTTAGAGACTCTCTCTTTTTATGATGTTAATAAAAAGAATGAAGAGGCAGTTTACCATGCTTTTTTACTTGGAATCTTAATAAGCCTTAATGATTATGAGGTAATCTCAAATAGAGAGTCAGGGCTTGGTAGGGTTGATATTATTTTACTTCATAAAGAAGATAAAAATAGATTAGCAATTATTATGGAGCTAAAAAGGATTAATAGATTTAGAGAGAAAACTAAAGAGGTAGCTCTTGATAATGCTCTAAAGCAGATAGAAGATAAAAGATATGAAGTTGAGGTTAAAAAGAGAGGCTATAGCCATATTTTAAAAATGGGTGTGGTTTTTGATGGTAAGAGGGTTTGGGTAAAACCAAAATAGTGTAGGTTCGATTTCATCGAACAAAAAATTAGAATCCATAAAATAGTCTGTTCGATAAAATCGAACCTACGGATTTCGAGCATTAATTTAGCTCATTCCAAAGCTAAAGCTTAAACTGCTAACGAAGCTCCTGCTTCGTTACCCAATATTGGAGTTACAATTGCTTTATTTTGTTATTGTTTCCCCTATAGGCATCCCAAAGTTGGAGCTTTGGGACGAGTAAATTAAAGACTCCCAAGGAATGTACCATCTGGAGAGAAGATATAAGTTTTCCCATCCGATGTACTTACTTCTAAATTACCATTAGCAATATAAAGCCCACCATAGGATAAGTATAAACCATTTTCCGATAAAAAACTTTCTATAAATGATATTCGATGAAGAAGTTCTCCTTCAGAAATAGAGAAAGGTATTCCATAAGAGTCACCATCATGATGATTATTAAAGTAAGCAACATCTCCAATACTACCTACATAATTTATATGATTACCATATGTTTCATAAAATAATTCATCTACATTAGAATGATCTTTACAATTTACTCTATATAATCTACTATCCATTTCTCCAAAACCACCTAGTTTAAAAAAGAAGGTATCTCCTTGCGTTAGAGGGAGTTTCTCAATAGTAGGTGTTCCCTCAGCAAGGAAATCGTCGTGTAGAGGTAAAACTGTCTTTAAAACTGTACTATCAACATTGGTATTACACTCCTCAAAAATAGGATTTACTGCTAATCCAAGGTCTTTAATAGTCCAACCATAGTCATTAATTAATTTATCTCTAGCAATTTTTCCAGCAGAAGAATAAGTTGATAAATTAAGTCCTGAAAAGTAGACATTCGATTGTAAGTCCAATTTACTCCATCCTTTTAATAGTGCATCATAATTTTCTGTAGAAAGAGAGGCATAATGAAACATATCTGACATATCTGTAACTTTTGAAACATCCCAAGAACTTAAGTTTTGGTCAAAAGTAGAGTTACTCATAAACATGGAACTCATATTTGTGACATTTGAAACATCCCATCCACTAATATCTTGATTAAAATCCATATTAGCAAATAATCCACTCATATTAGTAATAGCACATGTATTTACATTAGTTACATCTTCATTATTTTTAATTTTAGCTATAAGTTCTCCTCTTGTAATAGCAGTATCCATATTACACGCTTTAGCAACATCTTCTACACTCATAATATCATCAATATACCCCGAACCACGCACAAGAAAGGCATTAACTTTTAAAACATGAAGAGAAGAAGCATAATCTTGTAAATCTGCCTCTAAATCTCTTGTAAAAGTATGCCAAGTCCCATCTATGGCATCTGCACCAAGCCCATGATGAATATAACGTCCACCTAAGACTACTCCTCTATCTGTATCTTCTGCTGTATACCATAAATATCTGTTACCATCTTCTGTTTTTACAATAATATAGACAGAAAATATCTCATCATATTTCATCTTCCATGATAACTTTTTATTTATTAGATTAAATCCATTAGAACCCCAATGTCCTAACATATATCCATTTTTGAGACCTGTACCATTTAATGCAATAACTTTTCCCTGTTCTGCATCTACTACATTTGAAATTGTAGCACCTGTTGGATTGTTATCATAAACACTCCAACCTGTTATTATCCCATCTTCTGCATTTTCAATTATAATATTATTGGCATTTAAACTTGTACCAAATATCATAAAAGCTGAAGCTAAAAAAATCACAATTTTCTTCATCTTAATACCTTTTTTTTACATTAACTTATAAATTTCAATAAATATAAGCAAGACATTTTATCTAAATATTAATTAATAACTACACTTTAGACAAAAAAAGAGAAAATTAGGGAGAAATTATAGAAAAGGTGATTATTATGCGATATGCAAACCTACATAATAATCATGCAAATTATACTACAAAATATCCAATATAGAAATAAAGAGTTGCTACTAAATTTAATAAAAGCAGAATTGATAAGTAGCAGTGGTTATCTAACTGAACTAGCGATGATGGTAAATCCAAAAAAATACCCTAGTATTCAAAAGCTA
>JALVXC010000068.1 GCA_027038275.1 Campylobacteraceae bacterium
ATTTTTCCAATAACAAAAGTAAGTGTAGACTTTCCTGCATCGCTAGATGTTCCAAATATAGAGATATTGTTCAATCTTATCCTTTTTTAATCTTAACCTTATATAATCGTAGGAATTATATAGTTAATGGAGATAGAATGCAAGAAAACATAGAGCATGAGCGAAGACTCTTTGAGCAAAAAGAGCAACTTCATAAAACAGAGCTAAAAGCACTAAAGAGGCAGATTTTTGTAAGCAATCTAAAGGCTTGGATTGTCGGGCTTATTTTGTTGATGGAGATTTTCTTTATTGTTGGTTTTTTAAAAAAATCGGGTGTAGTTGGTGAAGAGACTCTTACTAATGATAAAATAGCAGTTATTCGCTACAACAAAGAGGTTACAGAAGATTTTACCACAAAAGTTATGGAGGAGCTAGATAAGATTAGAGATGATGAGAGTTTTAAATCGGTACTCTTTATTATGGGCTCACCAGGTGGCTCACCAACAGCTAGTGAAGAGCTTTCAGAGTATTTAAAAGATTTCCAAAAAGATAAAAACATAACTATGTATGTAGACTCCATTGCTGCTAGTGGTGGGTATTATATTGCTTCGGCTGTTAAGCCTCTGATTGCTAATAAAAATGCTATTGTTGGCTCTATAGGGGTGATTATGCCTCACTATAACTTGGGTGAGTTAGCAAAAAAAGTAGGAGTAGAGGAAGACTTTATGGCCGCAGGAGAGTTTAAAAAGCCTATCTCTTTCTTTGCTAAAATAGATGATAAAAATAGAAAATATATGACGGAACACTTACTTAAACCAACATATGAGAACTTTGTCTCCTCTGTAGCTAAAAACCGAGGCGTGAGCAAAGAGCAGATTTTAAAAGTGGCTGATGGCAAGATATATATAGCTAATGTTCCTGAGATAAAAGGAGTTTTAGTTGATGAGGTCTCTTCTCTATATAAGGTTAAGAAGATGATACGTAAAGCTTATGGCGATGATGTAACTTTTGTAGATGTAGAGTTAGATAAAGAGCCATCATTTTTACCTCAAGTAAAAGTAGATATTGACTTAAAGACGGCTCTTTCTAAATTTAAAATGGAGTAGAGATAGAACCTACTCTCTTAAGATATTTAAAAATATCATCTTCTATTTGTGGAGATAGAGAGTATTTTTTAGCTAGAGATTGAAAGGTTTTATAATCTAATGTTGATTGATAACTCTGTTCAATCTCATCTCTTAGTGCTATCCATTTTGGTTTCCAAAGAGAGTTTGCCTCTCTCGTCTTTTCTAAGTAGTTATAGATTTTTTCATTTATTGACTTATTACTCTCTTGGTTAAAACTATGGTAGACATCTATAATGTTTTTAGATTTACTATAGGTTTTAAAAAAAGTTATCTTGTTTTGAATATCACTATTGTCTCTCTCCTCAATAATTAGAAATATTTTACTTTTTCTGTATTTTTCTGATAATAGCTCTAAAATAGGAGGATTTATACAACACTCTGCTTGGTGTAAAATCAATACAATATACTCTAACTCCTCTAATGGCTCTTGATTTACTATCTTATAGTTATTGTCATACTCAACTGTAAATATATTTAATTTTAGTTCACTATTTGGAGTAGATTTAAAGTTATATGTAAAGTCTGAAGAGAAAGCTTGAGGCGTAAAAATAGTAACACGTTGTCTATTTAATGGTATAAGCTGTTTAGGCTCTATTGACATAGAAGAGTGTTTCTCTTTTTTTTCAACAACTAAAGGGTCTACAATCTCTCTCTCTTTAAAAGGATAATTTTTAATTTTATTTATTAATTTTTGATTTAAAGGGTTTCCCTCAAGAAAGATACCCTCTTGTTTATCATTGACTCTTTCCCAATAAATAGGTCTGTTTGACTTAAATACCCAAAGAGGAACTCTCTCTATTTGGTTAAACCTTAAGTCAATAATTTTTAGTTTTTTTAAATCTTTTAAAGGTTCAATATCTTTAATTTTATTGCCTGAAAGATTCAATACTTCCAAATTAAGAAAAACAGTTAAAGGGGAAAGGTAACTTAACTGACTATTTGTTAAGGAGAGTGTCTTTAAAGATAAAAAGATTCTTGGATTATAATCAATATTAGTACTCTCTTCAAAAATACGAATGGTCTCTTTTGTTTGAATATGGAATATTTTTTTTAATTTTTCTAACATTTTAATTATCTTTTTTTAATGCTTGTGTTAAAACCATTTTTGCTAACGAGATGTTCCCTTGTGGACTAAAAATAGTAAAAATGGTCTGATTATGATTTCCATATATAAGAAATGTCATTCCCTCTTCATTCTCTGTCTCTAGTCTAATTAAATTAGAAAAACCAATATCTAAAGATGCCTCATTTAATGCTCTAAAGGTATCATTAAATAAGCTAGAGGCGAAGGCTAAATCTACAGCATCATTCTCATCAATATAGATAATCTCTCCTGATTTATTTAATACTGCTGAACCTGTATACCCATTAATCTTTTGAATCTCTTTAACTATTTTTTCAATGTTCATCTCTTTCCCCTTAATATTGGATATTATGCATTATCTCATTGTCTGATTGACTTTTGTAGCGATTTTGTTCCATAAAATTTTTAAATAACTCTTCTGAAGCTTCTTCTCCCTGACTCTTTTCAAGAGTTAGCATCTCTTTATATAGAGGCTCAATAATATCTCTAGCTTTATTTGAAATAGCATGACGCGTTGAGACATAGTTTCTTGCTGCTCCATCTTTATTAAAAGATGGACGAATATAGGCAAATACCCAATAAAATCTATTATTTGTTGCCCTGTTTTTTATAAAACAATATACATCTTCTCTATTTTTTAGTCTCTCCCATAATATTTTAAAGATAGCCTTTGGCATATCTGGATGTCGTATAATATTATGGTTTTCTCCAATTAATTTAGCAGAAGAGTACCCTGCAATTTTATAAAAAATAGGATTTGCATAGATAATAAAACCATCTAAATCAGTTTGAGATACAATAATATCAACCGAACTTAGTTTTCTCTCTTCTTCTAACATGAAATAACCTTTTATAATAAATCATTACATTAAAATAATATTCTAAATTGTATTAAAATAATATTAATACTTTACATAAAATAAAGTTTTATTATGTTATATTTTTAACATAGTAAAATATTTTTCTAAATTAATATATATAAGGTTGTAAAATGATAAATGA
>JALVXC010000069.1 GCA_027038275.1 Campylobacteraceae bacterium
TTTTCAGCTTGTGAATATTTGGTGCCTAAGTGTAGGTCTGATATGAAGATAGATTTGTATTGTTTCATGGGTTAATTTTATAGGAAGTTGGTTACAAAGCAGTTACAGAAGACAACTCACCTATTACGATTCAAAGGTAGGTGAGTTGAGAAAATGTGAAAATTACAAGTGGAGTGGTGCATCTCCACATCTTAGCCCTATGCAGTCATAGGGCTAAAATGTAGTGAATAAGGGGGGGGATTAATTATTTTCCCTCGTTCCACAACTCCAGTTGTGGAATGTCCATTAGAGCAACAAAAACATAATAAAATCATTTACTCCAATATGCATGACTAAGCTGGAGCTTCGTCACGAGGAAAAACAGTATAACAATTTAGATAAAGAAGATGTTTTAGCCTTTATTGATGATATAGGAGTAATATAATGAATTTTGCACTAAGAATCCCTGATTATTATAAAAATGATATAGAACTGTTAAAAGGTGATGTTTCTATTAATCAATTTATTGGCTAATGCTCCGAGTGTTGAACCTAGAGAGAGTGATAGGTTGTAGAGTTTAAATAGGTAACTCATTTCTATATTTTTAATTATAAAGGGAGAAAAAGAAATGAGTTGAAAATTACATGTGGAGTGGTGCATCTCCACATCTTAACCCTATGTAATAATAGGGCTAAAATGTAGCGAATAAGGGGGGATTAATTATTTAATCCCTTTTGTTTCCCAGTATTTTCTAATAGCATCTTTAGTCTCTTTTGGAAGAGGTACATAACCTAAGTCAGATGCTGCTTTGTCTCCATTTGTGTATGCCCAGTCAAAGAACTTTGTAACCTCTTTGTCTGTTTTTACTTTTTCTTTTGGAAGCAAGATAAATGTTGCCGCAACTATAGGGTAAGATGTATTTCCATCAGGGTCACCAATAACAGCGTAGAAATCTTTGTCTGCTGTCCATGTTGCATATTTTGCTGCATCTTGGAATGACTCTAGTGTTGGATTAATAAATTTACCCTCTTTGTTCTCTACTTGTGCAGCAGGAAGTCCTAGTTTCTCTTTGAAAGAGTACTCAATGTAACCAATAGAGTTTTTAATTTGTTGAATATTTGCAGATACACCAGAGTTTGACTTACCCGCAACAACCTTAGGTGCTTTCCATTTTGGTTTTTTACTTATTTTAAATTTATCATTAAGTTGATGTAAGAAGTATGTAAAGTTAAAGGTTGTACCTGATTTGTCAGCTCTAACTGCAACTGTAATAGGAGCATGAGGAAGCTTTAAACCTTTGTTATCTTTAGCAATAACTTCATCGTCCCAGTTAGTAGCTTCTCCACTAAAAATAGCAGCTATAGCAGCACGAGAAAGTTTTAACTCACCATCTTTAACACCATCAATATTGTAAGCCAATACAATTGAACCTACAACAGCAGGGAACATGTAAAGTTTTTTCTTTTTAAGTGTTTTTGGCTTAAGAGGTTTATCTGAACCTGCAAAATCTACCATTCTTTTTGTAATAGATTTAATCCCATCACCTGAACCAGTTGGTGTGTAGTTAACTTGGTTTTTTGTTGCTTTAAAGTAGTCTGCTGTCCAAGCCTTATAAACAGGACCAGGAAAAGATGCTCCTCTACCTTTTAGTTCATCTGCATGAACAGAAGTTAATGTAACAGTTGCTACAAGAGCTGTTGTTAATAGTTTCGATAGTCTCATTTTGACTCCTTGTTTTTGAATATATGAGAGTATAAGATAAGTTGATAACAAATTGATAACAAATATCAACCCAGTTTATAACCCACTCCCCACACAGGAATAAAGTACTCCTTCTCTCCTGTTGGGTCGATTTTCTTCTTTAGTCTATTTATAGTTACATTGATGGTTTTGTCATTAAAATTTGCACCATCTTCACCCCAAATTTCATCACGTAAGAAGTCTCTATCTAAGGTAATATTTGGATTTTTAATAAAAGTGTGTAGCAGTTTAAACTCTAAATTGGTAAGTTCTACAAGATTGTTTTCTATAGTAAGTGTACGATTTGGGATATCTAAGATTAAGTCCCTATATTTTATCTTCTCATTAGAAGTAATACCTGAACGACGAAGTAGTGCTTGAACTCTTAAGACTAACTCTTTTGGTTTAAAAGGTTTAGTAATATAGTCATCACCACCTCTTACAAACCCCTCTTCAATATCTTCATCTCTATCTTTAGCAGTAAGAAATATAACAGGAATATTACACCCATATCTTCTAAGCTCTGCTACAAATTCACTACCTTCACATTCAGGTAGATTACGGTCAACAATCATTAGTGAAGGATTCTCTTCTTCTAAAAACTGTTCTACATTTTGAGTAGAGAGAAAGCCCATAGTTTCATATCCTGCTTTTTGCAAATGATACTCAACTAATTCTAAAATATCCTCTTCATCTTCTATAATGACAATTTCTATAGGGTTAGTTTTCATAAGAGTAAGTCTACTCTTAATTGATAACTAAATGGTAACAATTAATAATTATTAACCATTAGGACAAGAGATTCCCGAACCCTCCAAACAAAAACTCTCTTTGCACTCTGCTCCCTCATAATCCTCACAGCATTTACAAATCTCCGACTCTACCAATGCTTCATCTTTTTCTAAATATTTAGAAAACTTATCTTTTACAGCAGAAAAAACAAAACTTGCAAAAGAGGTAGCCTCTGAGTTACTCTTTTCATACATTCCCTCTAATGAAGTTAAGTTTGGTTTGACTATCTGGTTAACCTCTTCTCTAATCTTATTTTGAAGAGGATTAGACTCCTCTTTTTTTACTTTTGGTCGTGTAAAAATATTGATAAATATTTTTATAATATTTAAAAAGAGTATAACTCCAACAATACCACCAATGATATATAAGACTATTATATTATCCATGTCGCTTATCCTTTTTTTTCTTCTCTTTTTTATCTTTTTTTAGATTTTTTAGTCGTATTTTACCTTTAAATTTCTTACCAAAGTAACCCTCATTTGCCATCCATCTATATATTTCAGCGGCAATTGGACCAGAGGTACTTCCTCCGTGTCCTCCATGCTCTACCAAAACAGTTACTACATATTTTGGATTCCTATAGGGAGCATAGGTTGTTAGCCATGCATGAGAACGACTGTAGTAGTCAAGTTGCGACTCTTTCATCCTCTTCTTTTCACCTTGAGGAATAGAAACAACCTGTGAAGTACCTGTCTTTCCTGCAACAACAATAGGCAGATGTGACATTGTCCGTCTTGCTGTACCATGTGGGGAGTTACAAACATCGTACATACCTGAACGAATAGTATTTAAATCTTGCTTATTTACCTCAAACTCTTTATACTCTGGGGTAACTAATTTATCTACAATCTTATGGACAAAGTGTGGTGTAGGAAGTCGCTCTGTTGCTAAAAATGCTGTATATCTTGCTAGTTGTAGAGGGGTTACTAAGTTATAACCCTGACCAATTGCAGAGATAACAGTTTCACCCTTATACCAAGCCTGTTTATAACGCTTCATTTTCCATGCTTTATCTGGAACTACTCCCGCTCTTTCATGAGGTAAATCAACACCAGTTTTGACACCCAATCCCATCTTTCTTAGATACTTTGCCATATTGTTAATACCTGTATTTAAAGCTTTATTATAGAAATAGACATCACAACTCTCTCTAATTGCTTTACGAAGCCCTACTCTACCATGCCCATAGTGAGACCAACATCTAAACTTATGTTTACTTTTTCCTAAAGTAATGTACCCTTTACAGAACTCTGAACGATTGACAGCCGTTCCTGATTTTGAGTAGGCAAGAGCCATTCCCATCTTAATTGTTGACCCAGGAGGGTAGACACCCGAGACAATTTTATTTGTAAATGGGTGATTAAAATCTGTAATCAATGCTTTCCAATCTTTTGATGAGATTCCTCCAACAAATAGATTTGGGTCATAAGATGGGTAAGATACAGCTGCTAAAATATCTCCATTGACATTCATAACAACTGCTACACCAGATTGACCTTCAAAAAGTTCATTAATTCTTTTTTGTAGTCCTAAATCAATATTTAAAATAAGGTTTTGATCTTCAAGAGGCTCTTTTATCTCTATCTCTGCTACCTCTTTATTGGTTGCAGAAACTTTCACCATTCTATAACCTAACCCTCCTTGTAAAATTTTATTATATTGTCTCTCTAACCCTGTCTTACCAACTACCCCTACTGTCTCAACAACCCCTACAAGATTACCTCTATCGTTAGTTTCAATCGCATTCTTTTCTCTATCTTTGTCATTCTCTTCTTTATTAGAGCGTCCAACATAACCAACTATATGTGTAGCTAAAGCTCCAGCTGGATACATTCTTTTTGTCTCTGATTCAATCTTTAAATTTTTATTAATACTAAGTTTAGGGTATGCTCCTATCATACCCTTATATGGAATAAAGTCAACTATAGGAATAAACCTATGATTATAAGGGGAATCTTTTTTAAGATATTTTTTAATTAATTTTGTCTTATTTTGGTCTGGAAACTCCTTAACAATAGTATTAAGAAGTTTTTCTAACTTTTCATTTGGTTCTCTCTTTTTAGTCTCTCTATTATATTTAGTTAAATGTGGAGCTACTTTAATTGAAAAACCAATATCATTAACAGCTAAAAGTTTTTTATTTCTATCTAAAATCTCTCCTCTAACAGGCTTTATAAAATATTTTCTCTCCACATTCATATGTGCTAAATGTTCATAATAGTAATTAGACTTTATACTAATTTGATATATACGAGAAATCAATAAAATCCAAAATAGTACAAAGATAGTAATAACAATAATAAACCTCATAACATTACCCCAACTAAAATATCTATAACAATGTAATAGACCAATAACATATCTCCAACAACTGTTGAAGTATTAAAGATAAAATCATAAATAAAAAGAGTTAAATAATAAGAAAAATCAATAAGTACAATAAGTGTAAAGAGTAGACATACCCTACAACGAATTAAACGTTTTAATTTACCATATATAAACATTAAAATCAAAATAGAAATAGTAGTAGATAAGAAAAGTGGAAGTGTCAAGTTCAAATCTAAATTTACTAAATAGAAAAAGGCACTTGCTGAATAGATTTTTTTTCTATCCATACTAATAATAAAGATGTACCCTGCTAGTCCAATTAAAGGAGGCAATACCGTATACATTGAAACAAACATAGGATAGAAAAATACAAATAAAAATAGAAGTAGTTTCTTTATGAAACTTAACTCCTCTTCATCATCAAATTTTTTATAGTTACTTAGTGCCATTCTACCCTACCAACTTATAAACCATAGATACCTCATTACAGACAGGAAAATGAATACACTTAATACAGTCTGTCCAAATTTTATGTTCAGGAATAGTCTCTTTTGCAATCTCTACAAAATTCATTTTTTTAAAAAATTCTGGCAGATAAGTTAAAACTAATACCTCCTCTTCAACTCCTAATACTCTTGCCTCTTCTAAAGCAAACTCAATAATTTTTTTACCAATTTTTTTTCCTCTATGTTCCTCAGAGACAACAAAAGAACGAATTTCAGCTAAACGTGCAGAGTGAATATGTAACGCAGCATAACCTACTACTTCATCTTCAATTTTAGCTAAGATATAGGAGCGAATATTGGTAGCAACTTCATCTTCATTACGTTCTAAAATAACTCCATTTTTTACCTCTTGTGCCACTATTTTTTGCATAAGAGAAATGTCTGCAAGTGTTGCTTTTACTAATTTGACCATTCATTAACCCCAAAAATATGTTCAAATATCTTCTGATGAATACGCTCATAACCAATACGTTTAGAGTTTGAAATAGTTATACACCCTGGAAATTTTCTCTTAAGAGCTGTTTTCTCTTTCATATTTAACTTATCTATTTTTGTAAATACATTCAAGTAAAGTTGGTCACCACGAATAAATTTTTTAACATACTCATCAACATCTTTATCTATTTGAGCATTAGGGTGACGTGCATCACGGAGATGAATAAAAACACGAATAGAGACTCTATGTTTTATAAACTCAACTAGGTTTTTCTGCCAAACTCCTTTAAGGTCTTTAGATACCTTTGCATAACCAAACCCTGGTAAGTCTACAAAACGTATATTCCAATCTTTTTCATCATAAATATAGCGAATATCAAAAAAGTTTATCAGCTGTGTCTTTCCTGGAGTCGATGAAGACTTTGCTAAGTTTTTACGAGAAGTCAATCCATTAATGGTTGAGCTTTTGCCAACATTAGAACGACCTAAAAAAACAACTTCACTTACAGTATCATCTACCGAATCAGCTAACGCCTGAGCCGATTTCATAAAATGAGCCTCTACAAGTCTTGGTATTGCCATTATTTTCTGTCCTCAATTTCAAATCTAAAATGTACAGGCTTTTTAACACTCCCTTTAATATCTGCTAAACCTGTCTTTAGGTCTAAAGAGACACTATTTGCCTTTATAGTTCTATTATTTGTTAAATCTCTTAGTGTAACATTCCCAATAAAATAGTACTTTGAGCCTATTGGTCTATAGGTAATCTTGTTTGCCACACCTCTGTAGTGAATCCCTTTTTCTGTTAAATCAAACCTTACATTTCCATGAGCTTCATACTTTAAAGCTTTTCTTCTGTCATTAAAAAAAACAGTTACTTTAGAAGCATCTATCTCATTCTTGCCTTGCTTAATTCTTGCATGTCCCTCAAAAAAAGCTTCATGATTAATATTATTTGCATAAAAATGGTCGGCTTTTATATCTACAATATCTGCAAAAAGATGTGAAGAGAAAGGTAAAATAAAAAATATAAGTAGTCGTTTCATCTAAAATATCCCGTTTTTAGTGTTATTATAGCGTGTTAAAAAAAAATGATAAAGAGATTATATAGATTTTAGTTTAAAATACTAAAAAATAATTGCTATAATGTCACCAATTATCATAAGGAAAAGCAACTTAATATGAAAAAACACTATACAGCTATTATATCTCGTACCTTTGGAAACTTTGCATCTAAAAGATTTCCTAGACCTTTTCAGAGACTTATAAACCATGGATATGTTAAACTTATGGGTTTAGATATGAGTGAATTTAAAAATCCATCTGACTATTTAACACTAAATGAGCTCTTTACAAGAGCATTTGTTACTCCTAGAGATATTAATGTAGATAAAAATATTATGATTTCACCTGTTGATGCTCTAGTAACTGACTATGGAGAGATTAAAGAGGGTAAAGCCTATCAGATTAAAGGTATGGAGTATGATATTGTCGAACTATTTGGTTCTTATCATAAAGATGCTTCTACAGATGTAGATGGAGGAGAGTTTGTTAATCTTTACCTTTCACCAAAAGATTACCATCGTTACCATGCACCAGAAAGATTAACAGTTAAATCTATAACACATATTCCAGGAAAACTATACCCTGTTAACTTTCCACTTCTTAGAAATAAAAAAGACCTTTTTATAGAGAATGAACGTGTTATTATTGAGTGTTTAGATAAAAGAGGAAAAACTTTTGTAATGGTTTTAGTAGGAGCTTTAAATGTAGGAAAGATGGTAATCACTTTTGAAGAGAAGATTCAGACTAACTCAAAAATTAGAGAGCCTAGACACTATGCATATGAGAATGTAACTTTAGAAAAAGGTGAACTATTTGGTTGGTTTGAGATGGGGTCTACCATTCTACTATTCTCTCAAAAAGGCTCTTTTGCACCTCAAGTTAAGATTAACCAAAAGGTAAAATTTGCAGAACCAATAGGAGTGCTAAACTAATGAAAAGTTCAAAAAAGTTAGTTATTTTTGATATGGATGGGACTCTTGTTGACAGCTCTCTTACTATTGTTAATGCAATTAACTATGTACGTTCTAAACTCTCTTTAGCTCCATTGACAAAAGAGGTTATCTTAAATAAAGTCAATGACCCAGAGCTAAACCCTGCTCTATTTTTCTATGAGACAGATGAATTTACACCTCAACAAGAGGAGTGGTTCTCTGAATACTACACAAACAATCATGAGAGAGAGTTACAACTATATAATGGTATTGAAGAGCTACTAAAAGAGTTAAAAGCAAAAGGGTATCTTCTTGCTATAGCAACAAACTCATATCGTAGCTCAACTCTTGAATCACTCGGTCACCTAAATGTTATTGATTACTTTTCAACTATTGCCTGTTATGATGATGTTGGACGAGGAAAACCTGCCCCAGATATGTTAGAGAAGAATCTAAAAGATACTAACTTAGAAGCCAAAGATGCTATCTTTGTAGGAGATAGCGAACGTGACCTTATGGCTGCAAATAGTTTAAATATGGACTATATTATGATAAATTGGGGCTTTTCAGACTATGAAGATGCCATTCACTCGATTGATAAATTAAAAGAGAAAATTTTGGAGTTATAGATGAAAATTTCAAAATCTACGTTAACAGATATTGTTTCAGTTGCACTAATAGGTATTGGTTTTGCATCTTATGTTGACCCTATACTATACACAGGACTCTTTGCATTTTCAGGAGCTATTACTAACCAACTTGCTATCTTTATGCTATTTAACAAAGTTCCATTTCTATATGGTTCAGGAGTTATTGAGGAGAACTTTGAGAGTTTTAAAGCCTCTATTAAAGATATGATTATGAAACAGTTCTTTACAAAAGAGCAACTAACAGCCTTTTTTCAAGGAGAGGAGAAGAAGATTGACCTTGCTCCTTTAGTTGAGTCGGCAGACTTCTCCCCTGCATTTAATGCACTTAGTCAAAGTGTTATGGAATCAAAACTAGGAAATATGCTAAATATGTTTGGAGGAGAACAAGCCCTAGAGCCTCTAAGAGAACCTTTTGCAAGGAAACTAAAGTCTGCTGTAGTTGGTATTGTAAGTTCAGATACTTTCAAAGCACAAATTAACCACCATTTAGAACACTCTTCTCTAAACGATGATATTCTTAATACAATTGAAGAGCTTATTACAAAACGACTAAATGACTTAACACCAAGCATGGTAAGTGATTTGGTGCATGAGCTTATACACACTCATTTAGGTTGGCTAGTTGTCTGGGGTGGTGTCTTTGGTGGAGTTATTGGGTTTATCTCTTCATTTATAGTCTAAAAATAAAAGATACAATTTGAAACAAAGACTACTCTTTTTGAATTAAATAGTAACTTACTATTTTTTTTAATAGTATAGATTAAAATTTTTCATTATACTTATTATAAATTATACTAATACGGAGAGAAATAAATATGAAGCAAATTCACTTAAATGGGTACAAAAAGTTTAAAGAGGTCTATTTTAAAGACAATAAAAAACTTTTTGATGAACTAGCAGTAGGACAAAAGCCTCACACAATGATTATTACATGTAGCGATAGTAGAGTATCTCCTACCCAAATATTATCTTCAACACCAGGAGAACTATTTATAGCACGAAATATAGGTAATATTGTACCTCCTTATGAGCAAACAAAAGGGGCGACACAATCTGCTATTGAGTATGCGGTAAACGCTCTAAAAATACCTCATTTAGTAATCTTAGGACATAGCTGTTGTGGTGCTTGTGCCCATCTATATCATGAAAAAGATGAAAATGAAAAAAGTGTTGAGTTGAGTCATGTAGATGAGTGGTTAACTCTTGCATATCCTGCTAAACAGAATGCTATCTTAGAGTGTATCCATAATCCAGAAAAAAATCGTGCAGAAGTTACAGAAAAAAATAATATACTACTTTCAATAGAGAGATTAATGACATATCCATACATAGTAAAAGCATTAGAAGAGAAAAAAATAGAGCTACATGGCTGGTGGTATGATGTAGGTACAGGCGATTTAGAAGCATACGATTATACTACTAAAACTTTTAAAAAAATAGAAGCTTAACTCTTGAGAACTAGAGTTTTCATACTCTAGTTTACCTCTTCAACATCTGATTCAATAACAATTTCAAAATCTCGTGTATTAAAATTATAAATTTCAACCTTTCCACTTCCTATGTCATACCACCAACCCTCTAAACTTATCTCATCTTTTACTAGACGATTTTGAATATATGGATACTCCATAAGTCTTTGCAAAGAACTAACTACATTGTGTTTTTCTGTTAACTCAAAAATATTTTTATGCTTATTTGCTTGTAGCTCTAACATTGCTGCACTCTTAGCAGGAACTATATATTCAAGCCAATTATCTACATGAGGTAGAGATGGTTCATCTTCTGTTGGCTGATGGTACATATGTGCACATGCACCACAATTACTATGTCCTAAGATAACAATTTTAGGAATATTTAATGCGTTAACAGCATACTCAATAGCAGCTTGTGTTGAGCCTTTTGCAGGAAGATATGGTGGTACGACATTACCTATATTTCGTGCTATAAATAACTCTCCTGGCTTTGCATTGAGTAACAGAGCAGGATTAATTCTACTATCGCTACATGTAATTATCATTGTATGTGGTTTTTGTTTTTTAGACAAGCTTGAAAATAACTCTTCATGTTCTTTAAAGTATTGATTTAAAAAAGCACTATAGCCATCTTTATGTAGTTTTTCCATATTTTAGTTCCTTTTTTTTAATATCGTATTTTAAAATAATTAAACTTATTAAATAGTTAAAAACAGTTAATTTTTATTTAAGAACAATAAATATTAAAAAATTACAACCTAATCAACTTCAATGGATTTATATTTTTATTATTTTTTGTCACTTCAAACATTAAACTTTTCTCTACCTTTCCAATAACAGTTCCACGTGCAACTTTTTTTCCCACACGAATACCAGGAGCTAAACGAGAGAGTTTTACATAGATAGTATGAATAGCTCTACTGTGTTCTATAATAACAACCTTCCCCAACATACCACCTGAATTTTCAGCAAATACAATCTTACCTGCCAAGACAGAGCGTACTTTAGCACCTGCATATGGAGCTTTTAATGTTATTGATTTATTAAAAATTTTAAACTTATAGATAGGGTCTATATATGTACCATATCTCTTAATAAGCCTTGCTCCTTTCAAAGGAGAAATAGTCTTGCTACCAGCATACTTAGCAGTTGAACTTGAGTTTTTTTTACTAGTTAATCTTTTATTTGCTCTTTGCTCTACTACTTTTGCATTGTTATGTTTAATAATCTTTAATTTTGCTAACTTTTTCTCTAAATTTTTTCTACTCTCTTTAATTTTATTAAAACGTTTTTGATATAACTCTCTATCTTTTAACAAATTTTTAACCAATATATCTTTCTTTGCCTTTTTCTCTTGAAACTCTTCTCGTTCAGCTATAAATTTTTTAAGTTGTTGAGATATGTGTGACTGTTTTAGTTTTAATATAGATTTTTTATCTTTAAGTCCTTGTATATCCCGCTCTAACTTCTCTATATCTTTAGAATTCTCTTTAGCATAAAGTTTGTATGCCTCTTTCATCATAACAGAGTCAGGAGTTGGTTGCTTAAGCTCATCTAAAGCTAATGCTAAAGAAAAATTTTTAGCAACTAAATCAAGAAATTTTTTCTCTTTTTTATTAATATCTCTACCAATAGAATTTAATTCAATTGTATACTTTTTCTCCTCTTTTTGTAATCTTAAAAATTCAGCCTCATTCTTTTTAATACTTTTTGCTAAACTAGTTAACTTTTTAGCTAAAGCCTTCTGCTCTTTTTTAGCAGCCAATATCTTTTTAGCTATCAAAGAGAGTTTTCTGTCCATCTTTTTGTACTCAATCTTTTTGCTCTTTAACTGCTTTTTATTCTGATTAATTTTACTATCTAATGATGTAGAAAAAAGTAAAGAGATAGATAGAAGAAATAGAAGAACTACTCTCATCTACTCCTCCTTAACATTAATAACAACTAAAAAGACGGCTATAAGTACTACTGTTATGGCAGCAAAAAGTAAAATAAATATATCACTAAATTTAAATACACCCTCAATATTGTCTTTTAAAATCTCCATCTGACTACCTTGAACCCATGAATTCTTAAAAAGGTAGAAGAGCCAAGAGGTAAGAATAGCAGAGATAATAGCATCTATTAACGCCATATTAATCAAAACTTTTGAACGCAAAAAGAGAGAAGCTCCAAAAATCTCCATAACTTTCATTCGTTGGGCATGTAGATAATTCCAAACCTCCATCTGTTTTACAATAAGAAAAAAACCAATAATAGTCATAAAAACAATAAAAGTTTGAAATGAAAATTTAATAAATGAAAATAGTTCATACTTAGATTGATAAGCAGACTGAAACGTCTCAATACTTATAATATTGCTACTCTTTTGAAGATTACTCTTTACAGCTTCTAGCTCATCTACTGTTAAATAATCATTTAATTTTAATGAATAAAAGTTAGGCAGAGAGACTTCAAATTTTTTCTGTTTAGCTTTATCTTTATTCATATTTAAACGTTTTAAAATCTTTGACTTTTCAAGCTCTTCTACATGTTCAATATGAGAATCCCATGCTTTAAAATCATCTATGCTCATCTCATCTTTTGAGACAACAATCATACTGTAACCAGCTTGAAGACCCTTTTCAAAGCTATCTGTAGTACGGTCAAAGACAATAAAAAACTCTAAACCAAGTAAAATGGCAATCAGTGGAAAAATAAGTGATATATGACCTTTAATGAACTTCATAAATGCTCCCATTCTCATCAATGGTAAAGTGTCTGTATGGAATATTAAACACCATTGGAATTCGGTGAGTTACCACCACTACAGTTGTATCTAGTTGATGACAAGCATTCTCCATCAAGTCCCAAATAACATTAGAGGAGTACTCATCAAGGTTTCCTGTTGGTTCATCTGCTAAGATTAGAAATGGGTTTTTTGACAAAGCACGAGCTACCCCTACTCTTTGTTGCTCACCACCAGAGAGTTCCAAGGGGTACTTATGCTCTTTTCCTGTCAACTTAACATGATGTAAAAGTCGCTTAGCTTGTGTCTCTTGTACCTCTGTTGAGTAGCCAGAAATCCACAAGGGTAAGACAACATTCTTCTCTACAGTCCACTCATTTATGAGCTTATAGTCTTGAAAAACTATACCCAAATGTGTTCTTAGCTCTTGCAGATTTTTTTTGTTGATACCTACCATATCTAAACCACCAACAACTAAAGAGCCAGACCTAGGAGCAAGATTTCCATAAAAAGATTTTAGAAGTGTCGATTTACCTGACCCACTAGGACCTGTAATAAAGACAAAATCTCCTTTTTTTATGGAGAAGGTAGCATTTTTAATAATCTCTTCATCACTCTCGTAGCCAAGTGTAAGATTGTTGGCTGTAATAACATTAGGCATTTAAATACTCCATAATTTTTAAGTGTGTTTTATAGTTGGTTACTGTTTTTACAGGGTTTGAATGAAAATAGTAAGCTTTCTCTTGGTCAAGATAGATATATTTATGTTCTGGTCTGTCAAAACTACCAAATGCCAACTTAATTAAAATTGCATCATTAGAAATATGAAACAATCGCTCAAAATGTATAAAAAAACCATCAAACAGTTGAGGCTTATAAGATATTTTATCTAAAATCTCTTTTTTATATACCACACCTTTAAAGGAGAAGTCAAAATTAATTAGACGCTCTTTGGACTCCTCTAAGCAAGTTACATAGACATCATAAATATCTTTTTGCTGTTTAAGCCAACGTGCTTCATACTTGCTTGTAATCTCTAAAGCTTCATTTTTACGAACCTCTACAGATGTTTTCGCAACACTCTCTCCTAAAAAAGTATCTAATGAATACCAAAAGTACTTATAGGAGTCAGTTCTAAGTTCAAGTCTACCACCCTTTTTAAGTACACGCATAGACTCCTCTAAAAATGAGGTAGATATAACTCTACGTTGTGGTTTCTTGTCCCAAGGTACAGGAAAATGGACAAAGATTTGATGACAAGAGTTTGAGGGAATCATCTCTAAAAGCAATCTTGCATCATAGTTAATAACCCAAATATTTTTTAACCCTTTTAGTTCAATCTGCTTTAAAACTTGTGTTGCAGATGGTGTATGAATCTCTATACCAATAAATAATCTATCTGGATACTTTTCTGCCTGATATAAAAGATGTTTTCCTGAACCAAAGCCCACTTCTATGGAAACTGATTTAAAAGGGAACTCTATATCTACAAAATCTTCTATCTTCTTCTCATACTCCGATGACTTAACCTCTCGTGCAGGGTGAATAGCAACGTTTGAGCCCAAAATATCTAACTCTAATCCATCTGCTAAGTCAGTAATAGCTTGTTTTACCAAATTTACTTTAAGTGGTCGTGTAACTTTATCATACTTTAATAGCCATGAGTTCTCATTTTTTTTAGTATGAAGAAGAAATGACTCATCTTTATGTAGTACACCCAATAACTCATCTTTTGAGAAGCTATCTTTAGCTCTAAAAAGTACCTCTGTCTCTCCATACTTCTCTTTTTTAACTAAAGAGGTATCAAACGGCTTAACCGTAATATGTGGCATTGACTAATCTACCTCGCTAAGATAACTACATTTGCACTTGGTTTAGATACACTATCGTCAAACCCTACAGCTGTTACACGATAAGTATAGCTATTTCCAGGAGCAATAGAGCTATCAATATACTCAGACATCATTCGGTGCTTAGCAATACCTATCCATTTCCATTTACTACCATTGGTACTTCTTTCTATCTTATACATTTTTATACGCATATCAGTGTGTGGTCTCCAAAGTAGTTTAATGGTATTGATAGATTTTTGATACCCCTTAACAAAAGTTACAGGAGGAAATGGAGGTAGTGTTTTAATAGAAATTATCTTTCCATGAGGAGACTCAAAACCACCTCTTAGGGTTGTAAAAGTATAGGTATAGGTACTATTTTGTTGTAATCCTGTATCGACATAGTGTGAAGCAAAAGGGTTGCGTATAGATGCAATCTTTTCGAGCTCTTTAGTGGGGCTATTGACATATTGATTGGTTTTTGTTCTATAGATATTATAACCCTGAATCCCTTTTCTAGTCATTGGTTGCCACTCAAAAGCAACATAGGTATTGCTAGGAATTGCTCTTACACTATTTAATTTAGGTAGACTCGGGTCTAATGGCTCATTACCCATATTTGCTAATGCAGAGGGGTTACATCCGTTTAGTAATAGTAGTAAAATAGCTGTCAATGATATTTGCATTAATTTTTTCATTAACCTCTCCTTTGTTAAAATTTTTAGTTATATACTTTTGCATATCAGGAAAGAGTGGAGCTACAAACTCCATCTTCTCTTTTGTTGTTGGGTGAAACAGATATAATTTATATGCGTGTAAAAATACTCTATCTATTGTATCTTTTTTGCTCTTAAATCCATATAAAGCATCACCGAGTATATGTCTTCCTAAACTTGCTAAATGAACGCGAATCTGATGAGTTCTACCTGTAAAAAGTTTAACTGCTATAAGCTCTTGTTTTTTCTCATTCTCAACCAATTTACAAAAAGCAGACTTTGCCTCTTTCCCATTGGGAACTACGTCCATCTTTAGTCGATTGTTTGGATTTCGTCCTATTGGTCTCTCTACAACTCCACTATCTTTTAGAGAATAGTCTATCAACGCTAGATAGTAACGCCCCATACTTTTGTCTCTAAGTTGTTCACTTAACTTTTGATGAGCCTCATTAGTTTTAGCTACTACTAATGCTCCTGTAGTATCTCTATCTATTCTATGAACAATACCATGCCTCTCCTCTCCTGCAATAGTCGAAAGAGAGATACCCCTTTGAATAAGCCAATCAACCAATGTTGCCCCTTTAACAGATGGTGCAGGGTGAACAACCAATCCAGATGGTTTATTGACCACCATCATTACCTCATCTTCATAAAGTATCTCTACATCAAAATCAACAACTATAGGCTCTTTTGGAGTAGCCTTTTTAAAAGAGTATTCAACTCTATCACCAACAACCAATTTTTTACCTGTTTTTAAAATGACTTGCCCATTAACTTTTACTAAACCCTCTTTAATAAGCTGTTCAACTTGATTGCGACTTTTACCTAAAATATCTGTTAAAACCTTATCTAAGCGTCCTGCTAATTTAACTTCAAATGATTTTAAATTCATATTACTCTTTTTTAAGAAATTATAGCCAAATTATTTATGAGTATTAAAATAGATACCTAAATTTAAAAATACTCTATAGGAGTTTTCATAATCATTAGCTTCACGCTTTAACAGATAAGTAGAGACCTCATAATACATCCAATCTTTATGAAAAAGATGAAAAAATGAGCTATGTAGATTTACATTGTCTATCTTGCTTCTACCAAAGTTTTTTATGGCATCTGTTACACCAACCCCCAAAGAAATCTCTTTTTTTTCATCTAGTTTATAGAGAAAAGAGTAATCTGTGTCAAAAATTTCTATAGGAGTTTCATCATAACGAAATATATTTCTCCAAACTCCTCTTAGAGAGTTATTAAAATTGTATAGTGTATTGAAACTAAGATAATCTTCAAGTCCACCATCTGTATAAAGACGAAAATTATTTGATATACCTGATTTAAACTTTGTATCTTCATACAGTTTATAGTTACTATGATAGTTAGCATAAGGAACTAAAGTGTGTGAGCGAATACGTACCCCTCCACTAAGTCTATTTGTAAGCCCTTTTATATCAAACTTTAAAAACTCCAAACGTACATAATAACGCTTATTTTGCATATTGTCTTGTAGTTTATCTTTTTGCAGTTGTGTCTCATTATATAAGATATTATCACTATCTTCATCTTCTATATAGAGTTTGAGATGTTTTTGAACTTTTGGAAGGTTGACTCTTATTTTGAAACGTATATCCTCTTCTAAATCTAAACGACTCTCTTTTGCTATAGATGTACTAAGCTCTGCATGTGTGTTATTATGAGATGTTTCATTGGAGTCAACAAAAAAGTTATCAATACTGCTCATAGTATCTACCAATAGATTTGAAAAGTGATTTCGATACTCATCAATAAAAAAGTCATTATCTCCAAAAAGTAGATTTATTAAGAGAGATAAGATAATTGTATATTTTTTAATTTCCATGATTTTATTATAGGGTAAGTTTGATTAGAGGTTTATGGCGGACAGTGAGGGATTCGAACCCTCGGTACAGTTACCCGTACGCATCCTTAGCAGGGATGTGGTTTCAGCCAGCTCACCCAACTGTCCAACTGTTTGTGGAGTGAGATTATAGGGAAAGAGAGCTTAAACAAATATAAAATTGAGCTATATTATTAACTATTTTTTTATTTCTTGTTTAGCTTCACATTTAACTTGAACAATTATTGGCTCATCTAAATCCAGTCTTGCTGCTGTTAATGCTCTGCCCCAAAGACAACCTGTATCGAGTGCTAAGACATTTGAGTCCTGATAGTAACCCAATGTTGACCAGTGTCCAAAAACTATCTTAAGTGTAGTAGAGCGTCGCGTAGGACAAGCAAACCAAGGCTTTAGCCCCTTTTTAAAGACCTTGTATTCAGTAGGAGCACCTTTTTGTTTAAAATCTAGCCGTCCATCATCTTCACAAAAACGCATAGCTGTAAATGCACTTAAGATATATTTGTCTATATCCATAGAGGAGGCTTTGGGGCTAAATTTATTTGAACTAACTTTATACATGTGCTTTAGCCACGCTTTATAGTTCTGACCTTGTAACTTCTTCTCAATGCGTGAAGCATAACGAATTGCCATACCTAAGTCAAATTGAGGTGAGATACCTGCATGAGCCATACAGTAGCCTAGTTTAAAATCCCAATGTAAAAAGGATTGATGACGTAACCAATCAATTAACTCATCAACATTAGGTGCATCTAAAATAGGTTGAATAGTCTCATTAGACTTTTTAACACCTGCATAGGCTGCAATAAGTGCTACATCATGATTTCCTAAAACAACTTTAATTGAGTCTCTAATAGAGTATAAGTAGTTAAGTGTCTCTAGCGACTTGTCCCCACGATTAACTAAATCACCTGCTACCCAAAGCTCATCTACTTTAGGGTCAAACTTTATCTTTGCTAACAACTCTTGAAATGAATCAAAACAGCCCTGAATATCCCCTACTGCCCAAACTGCCATTATAACTCCAATAATTTTTTATATATTTCAACTTTCTGCTCAAAGCTCATCTTTGCATAAGCAGAAGATGGTGAAGGTAGATATATAGTCTCTATCTCTAAATAACTAAAGTGCATCTTAAAAAGTCTCTCAGCCAAACGACCTGTAAATGCCACTTTGTCAATAGATGGATGCTCCTCTAAAAATTGAGCAATATCATTAACCTCTATCTCTTCAAGAGAGCTATCTAGTGAATTATCTCTTTGACATGACTTAACCATATCCCAAAGTGCTATTTTTGTCTCTTTTAACAGCCATATCTTTTGGTCTTGGTTATTGATAGGATACCCAGATATAATCGAGAGTATTTTCCAAAACTGATTGCGTGGGTGTGCATAGTAGAAACTTTTGTTAAAAGAGTCTATACTTGGAAATGAACCTAAAATTAGAGTTTTACTATCTTTAAATATTATTGGTTGAAATGGGTGTTTTAGATGTTTATTTTTCATATTTCGGAAGTATAACTAAATAATTGCTCTAAATCAATTTTAGATAAACTAAATAGTGTTATTATCATAATTAAAAATAAGGATTTACTTATGAACAGAGCTATTACATCTCTCTTTTTACTTATAATAATCTCCTCTTTGGTCTCTGCTGAAAATGGCAAAAAAGTATTTGAAAGCTACTGTTGGGGGTGTCACCACCAAACAGCTACAGCATTTGGACCCTCTTTTAAAGAGATAGCATCAAAAAGAACTGCCCAAGAGATAAAAGCGATGATTACTGACCCAGAGGGTGTCTCTAAAGAGTTTGGTTATAAACGTAATGCTATGCCAAAACTCAATCTTAAAGCAGATGAACTTAATGCCATAACCGAGTATATTTTATCATATAAAGAGATAGATAGTAAAAATGACAACAATGAAAGTAAAGAGCAAAATAAAACTATTATAAAAAACCCATACCCAACTATAGCTATCTCTGAGGAGAAAAATTAATGTTTAGACTATCTAACCTACTAAACTCTGTAGTTGAGGGCAAATCTTCACGAGTGCTTAACGGAAGCATTGCTATTTGGAACTTTACCAATCGTTGTAACCTCTCTTGTTTGCACTGCTACTCTAAAGCTACACTTGACTCAACAGATACATTAACAACAGAAGATATTATGGCTACCCTACCAAAGCTTAAAGCAAATGGGGTAAAGTTTATTATATTTTCTGGGGGTGAACCACTTACTAGAAAAGATATTTATCTCATAGCACAACACTGTAAAGAGTTAGGCATTATAACTTATCTCTCAACTAATGGTTTGTATGTAAAGCACTCCAATGCCAAACAGATTTTAGATACCTTTAACTATATTGGGATAAGCATCGATGGAAGCGAAGATGTTCATGACAGATTTCGTGGACTTAAAGGCTCATTTAGAGCCTCTATGGAGGCTGTAGATTTGCTAAACAGTTACAATCTAACTAAAGTCGGAATACGTTTTACCATTACAAAAGATACTTATGATGATTTAGAGTTTATTTTTGAGTTAGCAGAGAAACACAATATTCCTAAAGTCTATATCTCCCATCTAGTCTATTCAGGTAGAGGGCTAGAGAACTTAGAGATGGACTTAACTAAAGAGCAACGTATAACTGCTGTAAACTATATCTTAGATAAAGCCTTTGAGTACCATGAGAGTGGACAAGACATAGAGATAGTTACAGGAAATATGGAGATGGACTCTATTTTATTCTATAATAGATTTGTAGAAAAATATCCTCAACACGCATCAGAGATGAAAAAACGTCTTATAGCTTGGGGTGGAAATAGTGCAGGAAGAAAACTACTCAATATCGACTCAGAGGGCAATGTAAAACCTGACCCATTTTTCCCTTTTACCATAGGCAATATTTTAAAAGATGATTTTAGTGATATTTGGACAAATAACCCTACAGAGACATTAGAGAAGTTAAGAGTTCACCCTCGTAAACTAGGTGGAAAGTGTGAGAGCTGTCAATATTTAGAAATTTGTAATGGAGGCTCAAGAAGTCGTGCCTATGCTATATATGATGATTTGTGGGCTCAAGACCCATCGTGTTATCTAACAGACAAAGAGATTAAGGAGACAATATAGTGGGAACAGTCTATTTAACAGGAGCAGGACCTGGAGACATTGATTTACTAACAGTAAAGGCACTGCGTATTATTAAAAGAGCAGATATAATTATCTATGATAGATTAGCAAATCCAGATATTTTAGAAGAGGCAAAAGATGGTTGTGAGTTTCTCTATGTAGGTAAGGAGGATTCTCACCACACTCTACCCCAAGAGGAGATAAATGAACTCATCTATCAATCGGCTCTAAAGTATGAGACTGTAGTGCGTCTTAAGGGTGGTGACCCTTTTGTCTTTGGACGAGGTGGTGAAGAGGGAATCTACCTATATGAACGAAACATTAAGTTTGAGTTTATTCCAGGAGTTAGCTCTGCTATTGCTGTTCCAGAGTATGCAGGAATACCTGTAACACATAGAGGTTTAACTGTCTCTTTTAGAGTAGTTACAGGGCATGAAGCTAAAAAATCAAAATCACAAATTGATTGGGAGAGCTTTAAGAGCGATGAGACAATAGTCTTTTTAATGGGTCTACACAATCTTGATAAAATCACCAAAAAGCTTATAGAGATAGGAAAACCAAAAGAGTACCCTATTGCAGTTATTAGTCGAGGTACAAGAGCTGATGAGAAAACCGTTATTGGTACACTTGAAGATATCTATAAAAAAGCAAAAGATTTACCAACTCCTGCACTTATTGTTGTTGGTAGAGTAGTAAATCTACAGAGCCAATTAAAGTGGTTTGAAAAGTGAAGTTTATTTTCACTTTTCAAGTAAATCATTTTTATGCTATAATACTTTTATGATTGATTTAAAAGATATACCGCTATTCTCTTCATTAGCTAAAGAGCATATAGAAGAGTTAAAAGATACTATACATATTAGACGATATAAAAAAAAGAGTATTCTTTTTTATGAAGGTGACCATGGTGAATACATATATATTTTACTAGAGGGAAAGGTAAAACTATATAAGACCTCACCCAAAGGGACACAGATTCAGATAAATCGTCTCTTAGCTCCTAGTCTTATTGGTGAGTTTGCCTGTTTTGAGAAAGAAAATTTCCCTGCAACCTGTGAGTTTATAACTGATGGAGCTGTAGGTTTACTACATTTTGATAAACTCTATGAGTATCTTAACAATGCTACATTCTCTTTAGAGATTATTAAGTCGCTTACAAGAAAGGTTTTACTACTCTCCTCTTTGGTACATCAAGAGACTATACTCTCTTCAGAAGCAAAAGTGGCAGATTTACTTATAAAAAAAGAGTCTATTTTTAATCGTCTTAAGAAGAATGAAATTGCCTCTATTTTAAATATCTCTCCTGAGACCTTTTCTCGTATCTTATCAAAATTTAAAAAAGAGGCTATTGTTAGCATAGAGAACAATAAACTAGAACTCCTTAACAGAGATGCTCTATTTTATATTATTGAGACAAATAAGATTAAAGAGTGTAATAACTGTATTGCTAATTTTAAGAGGGAGATTGGGTATGAGAGTTAACCTCTTCCCACTCTCTAAAAGCATCATCAAAATAGACAAGTCTCTGCTTTTTAAACTCTACAGTTGAGTAGAGTTTTCCATACTCTTTTAGTCCTGTCTGCTTTGCCATCTCCTCTATAAGGCTATCACACTCCTCTTGGGTTTTGGCATGAACCATAGCAAAGAGATTATATGACCAGTTTGGGTAAATAGGTCTAAGGTAGCAGTGACTTACAGCTGAAAACTCTGCTAACTCTCTACCAATCTCTTCTGCTCTATCTTCTGGTACTGCCCATACAGACATGGCATTTGCCCCAAATCCTGCTCTTCTATGGTTGAGTATGGTAGCAAAACGACGCATTACCCCACTCTCTTTTAACTCATGAGCCAACTCAAAAAATCTTTGACTACTCATATTTAGTCTCTCAATAGACTTTTTAAAAGGTTCAGGTATAACCTCTATATCTTTCTGAAGCTCTTTAATAACAGCTATATGTTCAGAAGTAAGCTCAATATTTCTGTTAGCAACTTTTTTAAGTTTCTCTTTTTTTGCTCGTTTTCCTGTAGTGTCCATCTTAACAGAGATTTTAAACATCTTTAGTGTTGGAAGCACAATGGCATCTTTAGCATTAGTACGCTCTTTAAGTATCTCTATAGTTTTTTCAAGTCCTAGTTTAGAATCAGGTGCTACTGCCATAGTAAACCAAATATTATAGTCATGGTTTCTTAAGTAGTTATGACTTACCCCAGGGTGTGCATTGATAATCTTTGCAACCTCATCTACTCTATCTTTATCTACTTTAAAAGCAACCAAAGAAGATTTATAGCCCAAACGTTTAGTATCAAAAATTGCAGAGGTCTGACGAATAATCTTCTCCTCTTTTAGCTTACGTACTGTATTAAGTACCTCTTCTTGGGTAACACCTAATTTTTCAGCAATAGATTCAAAAGGCTTTTCAACCATTGGAAAGCTATTTTGCATCTCATAAAGTAGTTCATTTTCTGTTTTTTTATCTAATATTTTCATAAAGCAAATTATAAAAGAAACAAAAGAGATAAAAGTTGATATATATCAAAACCATTATAATAAACTTCTGCTAAATTAGATAAAAAAGGATTTTTATGGCATATTTCCCAATGCTAATAGATATAACTAATTTAAAAATACTAGTTATTGGTGGTGGTACTATTGCTACAGAGAAGCTAGAAAAACTTATAGATTTTACTACAAACATCACAGTAATAAGCATAGAAGTAGAAAAAAGAGCAAAAGAGCTTATAGAAAAGTATGAACTAAACTTAGAGAAAAGAGCTTATACTAAAGGAGATATAGATAACTTTGATATTGTCATTGTAGCAACAGATACAATAGAGTTACATAAAGCAATATATGAGGAGAGTAGAGATTCTAAAACACTTGTAAACTCTGTAGATGACACTAAATATTGTGACTTTATCTTCCCCTCATACATAAAAAGAGATGATTTGACTATTTCCTTTTCAACAGGAGGTGCATCACCTGCTTTTGCAAAACAGCTACGACAATATATTGAGAAGATTATTCCTCAAAATGTAGGTGAGTTCTTAAAAGAGATGAAAGCTCTACGCAAGAGTATGCCAAAAGGCAAAGAGCGTATGGAGTATTTTGAGAGAGTTGTAAAAGAGTATTTTTTAAGCGAATTTAAGAAATAACCCAACAGCTAAAGAGAGGAGTATGGTTATTAATATTTGTAAGATATTGTGCAACCTCTCTGAAATAGGTGTTATTTTCCCTATAGCCTCTACAATCTTCATAGCAGGAAATGCCATAAATACAAGCATGACAATAGAAAAAACAAGTGTTAAAACTATCTCTTGCATAACTACTTTACCCCATAATAGCGTTGAATAAAGCCAATCTCTTCTTTGTCATGAAGTGGTAAAGTTGCTTGGGTACTTCCATTGTTGTCAAGTATAAGTAGTGTACTTTTGTCTATCTTGAGGTGTCTTTTACCCCACTCTCTCTCTAAACGTTCAAACTCTTTAAAAAAGTTCATATTGTCAGGCTTCTCTTTAAAGGAGCTATCCTCTTTGCTCATAATCTGTAGACCACCAAAACGCTTTTCTATATAAAAAGGGCTATACTCCTTTACTACTTTATATACTCTTTCATTTTTACTACTTGGTTTACTCTCTAAAAAAGCATTTAATCCAAAAAGAAAAAATCCTAAAAAGAGAGCAGGAAGTAAATATTTTCTTATCTTATTCATACAAAATCCTATATATTAAATATTGGTAAGTATAGAGCTTTTTTGTTAAAAAAATATTGATAAGTGTCAATATAAATAGAGTATATCTCTGCTAACATTATAAAAAATTAGGAATATAGACAATGAAAAACTTTTTTTATTTAGAAGGTGCATATTTAATACTTGGTGGAATCATTTTGCTTATAACACTTTTTGTAACTACAAGATCTTTTATGTCAAAAGGTGCAGTTAAACGAGGGGTATTTTGGGTAACTATAGTACTTGCCATTTTTATTGGGGCACACTACAAGATAACTACTGATAGAATGGTAGAGGTTAGAGATGCTTTTGAAAATGGTAAAACTATTATTTGTGAAAATAGAATGCAACGAAAAGTAGCACAGAGTGTTAATATTCAAAAATCAAATGATTGGATTTTAGAAAATAATAACTTTGTCTCTCCTAACTATTCTAGACCTTTTTTTATCGCTAGATGTATTGTAAAATAATATTTTATTATTACTACTATTTATTATTTTTATCTGTTTTCTTGATATATATCAATACTTAATGTGTAAAAAAGTGCCATAATTCTTTCATGCTCTAAGGTTTTGATCCTTTTAGTAAATAGATAGTTTTAGGAAGCCATATATGGAAAAATTGATAGTTCGTCCAGAAATAGCAATTGATAACTTTTTACCTATTTTTGTAGAGTCAACACTAGTACTTGTTTTTGGAGTAGCGTATGCGGCAGTCATAACACTTTCAAAAATGGGTTACTTTTCTAAAAAGTGGACTCCTATAGGCTATCTATTTTGGGCATTACAAACATACTTTCTTTATGATTTTGCCACATTGATACAGAGTAACCACTTTACTATGAAAGTATTGATGGTAACTATGGTAGCTTATCTTTTTATACCTCACCTCTATTATATGTTAATAACATCAGGAGAGGAAAGATATGAAAAGAGTGATAAAATCATAGAAAATACATAATAAAGGAAGAATACATGGCTAATGAAAATGTTTCGGTTTGGACCAGCATACCATTTTGGCGACGTTCAGCGGCATGGGTAACAGGATTTGCAACTATTTTGCTTATCTGGCTTACTTTTGATACGATTGGACAGATTTCGATGGGAACTGATGCAGACCTAAAAAATGGGGTAACAAAAAGAGTACCTGCTCCAACAGTAATCAACTATAAGATTGGTTATGAGATGAGCAAAAAAAGAGGACATGAAGTACCAACTATTGGTGAAAAACAACCATTTTTTGGAAAAGAATGGAGTCCAAAAGAAGCTGCTAATTTATTGCACCTTGGTAAACTAACCTCTCAGGCTAAAAACTGTATGGATTGTCATACACTATTAGGAAATGGAGCATACTATGCACCAGACCTTACAAAAGCATGGTTAGACCCAGCATGGAATTCTATGATACCGATGATTGGTGGTATGATTGGAAAAGAGTTAACAAGAGAAGAAGCAATGGCAGAGTTCTTACAACACCCTTCAAGATATCCTACTCATGCTAGAAAAATGCCAGACCTTGGTATTACAGCAAGGGAAGCAAAAGGGTTGGTAGCTTTCCTTAAACACATGAGTTCTATCGACACAAATGGTTTCCCAAGAAACTTCTCAAAAACAGTTGATCAATTCAAGGCAGGAGGCACAAATGCTCACTAGTATTAAAACAAATTCATTTGAAGGCAATAAAGGTAAAGAGCTTGGAATGATGTACTTTAGAGTAGCTATTATACTCTTTGGAGCTCAACTTCTTATGGGACTTATTGCTGCTATACAATTTATAGTTCCAGGATTCCTCTTTGAAACATTTGACTTTAGTGTTGCAAGAATGGTACATATTAATGCCTTAGTAGTTTGGATGCTCTATGCTATGATTGGTTCAGTTTACTTTATGCTTACAGATGAGACAGAACATGAAGGTGTTGCTATTGGTCTTGGAAAACTAGCATTTTGGGTACTTACAGCTGCTGTAACTGTTGTTGTTCTTGTATTTATATTTGTTCAAGTAGGTTCAGGTACAGAGGCTAGTATTTGGTTCATTAATGAAGGTAGAGAGTATCTTGAAGCACCTAGATGGGCAGATATTGGCATTGTTGTAGTAGTACTTATTTTCTACTTTAATGTATTTGCTACCTACATGAAAGGTAAAAAAACAGGTATTATGACTGTTATGGTTGCTAACCTTATGGCACTAGCAGGTCTCTACTTGGCAGGTATGTTCTTTACAGACAATATCTCTATGGACCAATACTGGTGGTGGTGGGTAATCCACTTATGGGTTGAAGCAACTTGGGAAGTATTTGTAGGTACATTGGCTGCTTATGCACTTATTAAAATTATTGGTGCAAAAAGAGAAGTAGTTGAGATGTGGCTATGGATTGAAGTGCTTATGCTCTTTGGTTCTGGTATACTTGGTTTGGGTCACCACTACTTCTGGATTGGTACACCTGAATACTGGTGGGAAATTGGAGCATTATTCTCAGCACTAGAGCCAGTTCCACTTATTGCGATGTTTGTTCATGTACTCTATGATTGGGGTAAAGAGCAAGGTATTGCAAAAGCACAAGGTCAAACAGGAACAGTTGCAAACAATACACCCGCTCTATCTTGGATTGTTACCAATGCATTTGGAAACTTCTTAGGTGCAGGTATTTGGGGATTCTTCCATACATTACCTCAAGTAAACATCTATACACACGGTTCACAGTTTACAGCTGCTCATGGTCACTTAGCATTCTTTGGAGCTTATGCAACTATTCTAATTGGAATGTTCTATATGGGTGTTCAATATGCTTATGGTGTAGAGAGACTAAAGTCTACATTTAAATCTAAAATGGCAATCTTCCTAATAACATTTGGTGTAGTAGGAATGACTGTTGCCTTAACAATAGCAGGATATGAACAAGTACTTGTAGAACGTGCAGAGCTTGGTGCTGGTTGGAATGCATTCTTTGTAGCTCAAAACTTACCTTGGTATGTCCAAGCACAACTATGGAGAGCAATTATGGGTGTAGTTACATTTGCAGGGTTTGTCTTCCTTGTGTTGGATTTACTAACCATTGGTAAAGAAGCAAAAGAGGCACAAGCATAATATTTGCCTTGTAGGGGTAGACCAATGTGTCTACCCGAAACATAATTATAAAGGAGAAAAAAAATGATTGAACCATTTACAGATGTTGTACCAAGTTTTTTTGGTATGCTAAATCAAGGACCTTTGACACTAACTATCTTTTTACATACGATAATTATTTTACCTATGTTTTGGATATATAAGCAAGAGAAGGAAAAACTTAATAAAAAATAAAAATTATCACTTTAAATGATGATAATCATATATTTTACTTAAGTAAATAGATGTTACACTTATAAGCAATTTTTAAAAATTGATAAAGTGAAAAGATTAGAGATGAGGACTTTGCAGAGTCCTCAAAAATGTGTATAAGAGGAGAAAAAATGAAGTTAAATAAACTATTAAGTTTAGCGGCAGCAACAAGTTTAGTTACAACTATGGCAATAGCAGGAACATCAAGCATGGACTTTGCAAAAATTTATGAAAAAGAGTGTCAAGGGTGTCATGGTCCAATTCACCAAGGTGGTGTTGGTAGTGACCTTAGACCTAAAGCACTTAAAAAGAAAAACAGAGAGATGTTAGCTGAAACTATTTTAAATGGTAGAGAAAATACAGCTATGCCTTCATGGAGTTCAAAGTTTTCTAAAGATGATGCAACAGGCATGATTGACTGGCTAATGGACTGGAAAAATACAGTTGAATTAAAATTAGACTTAGATAAAGTTAAAAAAACATATACAAAGTTAGCAGATGTTGATGCTTTAGCTAAAAAATATCCTGTTGGTAAAGATGGTAGCTTAAAGTATAAAGGTGCAGAGGTTAAAAATGTTAAAGATATTACATTTGCAACAGAAAGAGATGCCTCTTTAGTTGACTTTATTGACTCAACTACAGGAAAAGTTCTTAGCCGTCATAAAGCTGGATTTGCTGTACACGTTACAGTAACAAACAAAGCAAATCCTAGATATGCTTACTCTATTAGCCGTTCAGGAAGATTAACAATGTTTGATATAGGGGCTCCTGGACAACCAGCTGTTGCTTCTGTACAAGTGGGTCAAGAGTCTCGTGGTCTAGCTGTATCTCCAGATGGAAAATATGTAATGGCAGGAAACTACAACCCAGGTGGTGCAGTACTTTGTGATGCTCACACTTTAGAACCACTAAAAGCTTATGATACTAGTCGTGTAATCAATACTGAAGGACAAATTGAGCCTAGCCGTGTAGCTTATATTGCAGATACTCCTTATGGACCTTATTTCTCATTTGCACTTAAAGATGCAGGTCATGTATATGTTGTAGACTACTCTAAACCAAACTTCCCTATTGTTGGTGATATTCCAAATATTGGTAAAGTACTACATGATGCATTCTTAAATGAAAATAAGGGTGAAGATTATGGTCGATATGTACAAGTAGCTTCTCAAGGAAGTGACTTAATGGGTATTGTTGACCTAAAAACTAAAAAATTAGCTGCAAAAGTTATGACTGGTAAAAAATCTAAACCACACCCAGGTCAAGGTTCTTCTTGGTTCAACAAAAAAATGGGTAAACAACTAAATGCAACACAAAGTATGAACTTTGGTCAAGTTGTTATTTGGGACTCTCCAAGCTGGAAAGTTGTTAAAAAAGTCAAAACTGCTGGTGGTGGTTTATTTGTAGGAACAGGAGAAGACACTCCTTGGATTTGGTCTGACTGTGTACTTGGTAAACCTGCTAACTACAACAAAGTTTACTTAATTAACAAAGAGACTTTAGAGACAGATAGAATTATTGAAGTTGGTAAGAAAAAAGGAAGACTTATTGACGCTAAAACTAAAAAAGTTCTTCAAGAGTGGGATGCAACTCAGCATGAAAAAGTACCTGTAAATGAAAAAGCATTTGGTAAAGAGAAAATTATGCCAATGCCAGACCATATAGGTAAAGCTGTAAAAAATCCTGTTCAACCAAGACTACTTCATGCAGAACCTGCTAACCATGGTAAATGGACTATGATTTCAGAGTGGACTACAGGTAGAATTGGTATCTATGAGTCTGAAACTGGTAAGTTTATTAAATATATTGAAAACTTAACTACACCTACATTTACATACTCAGTTGAACACAGACAACACGTTCCTGGTGCGTAATTGAATTTTTATACCTCCCTCTTATTTGGAGGAGGTATAACTATTAGTAGAATCTATCTTAAAAAAATAGATTGTTCTAATTGTTATAAACTTTCAGGAGTATATTATGAAACAATTTCTCTTTCTTATCTTACTTTTTTCATCACTTATTTATGCTAAATCTAAATATTTAGACAATCACTCCTGCAAAGAATGCCATGAAAAAATATATGAAGAGTATCAAACATCAGCACACTCAAAAGGGTATTTTAATGATGAGCTTCATAGAAAAGTAGCCAACAAAGCAAATCCTAAGAAATATGAATGTGCTACTTGTCACATGCCAATGGCAAATAATTTAAAAGATTTAATTGAAGGTAAAGCTAGACCAGATAAAAATAACAAAACCCATACAGATGCAATATCTTGTTACTTTTGTCATACTATTGCCTATGTTAAAAAGGCTCATAAATATAACATTAATGTAAAAGCACGACAAGCCCAAAATTATAAACCTACCCTCTATGGACGATTGCTTAAGCCTGACGATAGCGACAAGCACTCATCTAGTAAAAATCCAATTTATGGTCAAAAGGTTTGTATGGGTTGTCACTCACATAAACTCAATGACAACAATGTAACTATTTTTAGAGCCATGAGCGATAAACAAAATAGCATTAAGTGTATAGAGTGCCATATGCCAGAGGTTGAGGGTGGAGCAGAAAAGATGGATAAATGCTCTCGTGGACAACATGCTAGTCATAAGTTTTTAGGTATACATGACAAAGAGTTTAGAAAAAAGGGAGTAGATATTAATGCTACTATTAATGACAAAGAGTTAAAAATAACTTTAACAAATAAGATGGCTCACCCTTTGATTATACAACCTGCAAGAGCAAAATTCTTAAAGATAGAGGTAAAAAGAGATAGTAAAACTATTTGGCAAAATTATAAAAAGAATCCAAGTGAAGATAAAAAAGCCTATTTTGCATATAGTTTTAAAAGAGATGGTAAAAAGGTCATAGTACCTGCTACAGCAACAGAGGGTAGTGCCAATAACCTAGATACAAAAGAGAGTAAAACTTTAACTTATACTATACCTAATTTAAAAAAAGGGGATAAAATAGTAATCTCTTTTTATGTTCAATTAGCAAAAAGTGATTGTACAAAAGCAATAGAGTTAGAAGAGAAAAGTTTACTAAAACCAATACTAATAAAGAGTATAATACTATCTAAATTATAAAAAGGATAAATATGAAATTTCTATTAGCAGTGCTATTTATAGCTTCACTTTTTACAACTACTCTTAGTGCAAAAGAGAAGTATTTTGTAGTTGAAAGAGAGTCAGAGTCAGTAGCCATTATAGAAGATGGCTTAGCCAAAAGACACATGAAAAACATGCACAATATGAACCATGGTGTTATAAAGTTTGATGGTGACGATGGTTACCTAATTAGTCGTGATGGATATGTAGTAAAATTTGACCCTAAAACAGAGAAGAAATTAGCAGAGTATAAAACAAGTAAGTCTGCTATTGGCTTTGTTATTGGCAAAAACTATGTAGCTGTTGCAAACTACGATGACAAGAGTGTAGATATTTTAACAAGAGAGCTAAAGCCTCTTCAAAAGATAAAAACAGGCTCTAAAAATGTAGGTATTAAAATCTATAATGACAAACTTATCTTTGCACAGATGGATAACGATAAAGTTAGTATCTATAAAGATGAAAATGATGGCAAATCAACACCTAAATTTAAACTAGAAAAAGAGTTTGATGTTGGAAAAATGCCATTTGATGCCATGATACAAGGCAATACATATATTGTTGGCTTCTTTTTAACCAAAGGTTTTGGAGTTATTGACCTAGATAAGATGAGCTATAAACTTATTTCCGTAACAGGAGATGGTAATAAACCTGTACTTAAAATACCACATTTTGGATTTTGGTCACTAAGCCATGACAAAACATTTATACCTGCTGTTGGAAATAATGAAGTTATGGTCTACGATAAAAAATTTAACTTCTTAAAAAATATAAAAGTACAAGGTCTACCTGTATTTACCTCTTTAAGTCCAGACCAAAAATATATAGCTGTTACATTTAGTGGTAAAGATTTTCCTTATATTCAAATAATAGATACAAAAACTCTAAAAGTTATTAAAACATTTAAATTTAAAGCTAAAGTTCTGCATGTTAGATGGTCAAATGAAGAGTCTGCTCTTTATGTGTCAGTTAATGGAGCAGATGAAATTGATGTCATAGATACAAAAAAGTGGTTTGTAGAGCGTGAGATATATCAAGTAGAACGTCCTTCAGGGATTTTTCTTTACCAAATGCCAAATAAGAAGTAAATGCTATGAAACAGTTAAAATACCTTTTGATATTTTGGCTGTTACCTATCTCTCTTCTAGCCAACTATATACATTGGCTAGGAGACTACAACACTGCTTTAGAGTTAGCTAAAAAAGAGCATAAGCCTCTTTTGGTTTTAGTTGTTAAAAAAGATGACAATAGTTCATCTAAAATTATTGCAAACTCTTTTATGAATCAGCCATATATTGATGATGTTAACAAAAAGAGAGTTTCTGTCATAGTCACCTATGAAGGTAAATCTTCCTACCCTATTGAGATGTACTATACAATAGTTTTTCCTACTCTCTTTTTAGTAGATACCAAAACAGAGACATTTATAAAAGAGCCATTGTATGGTGAGCAGATAACTCCAAAAGCCCTACTTGAGTACTTTTAATGTCTAACTCTCCAAATTTTAGAAAAATCAAAATCTATATTGCACTCTTTCATATCAAAATTATAAACCTCATCTGAAAAATCATCTACTTTTATATATCGTCCCTCTTTTAGTCTATATACTTTAGCAATCTTTTTTTTAGGATAGACAATAGTATAGTAAGCAACCCCCTCATTTTGATAAAGTTCAAACTTCAGTGTCTCATCTCGTTTTACAGTTGAGGGAGAGGCAATCTCAAAAATAAGTTCAGGTTTTTTGGTAAGTTTTTCATCAGGTTCATAGCAAATAACAAGTGTATCTGGCTTAACAACAGTATCACTTGATATTTCCCAATCTATCTCAAAAAGAGCTTGACACTTTTGACAGTTATCAAGTTTTTCACTTAATTGTCTTGCTATTTTCATATTTACATTTTGATGTGTAACCATAGGAGATGGAGCCATAGCATAAGGGAAGCCATAAATCAGTTCCCACTCTCCTTCCCAATGTTGATAATCTTCAACGGTATAGTAATCTGCATATTTTTGTACTAACATAGATTATCCTTTTTTATATATTATAACTACCAAACCCTAAATTCTCTCTTCTTTATAGTTGTCATTAAAAATCATCTAAATCAATACTAGACTTAGCATAGTTAGAGACATTTGACTCAAAGAAGTTACTCTTGACCTCATTCATATTTAGATGTTTAGTTACCAATTTTTGCAGATAGGTTGTACTACTCTCCTCAAAAATTGGGTCAAGTCCTATCTTTTTAAGTCTATCGTTTGCATAGTTATATACAGTCTGTCTCATAAGCTCTGGTGTTACACCCATAATAGGATACTGCTCTAACAAATACTCCCCATACTCCAACTCAATCTTTACTGCATCTTCTATCATCTCATAGGCAGAGTCTATTGTACTAGCTTGTATTTTGTTTTCTTTATTTATAGTCTTAAAGATATTTGCAAAAAGTGGTAAGTGAGTATTTAGCTCATCACGTGCTATAAATTTTATCATATCTCTAGCCCCTGGTACTTTGTCTCCAAGTAGGTAAATGTAAGAGAAGCCTAAAAGAAAGTAGATACCCTCTAAGTTTACAGATGCCATAGCCGAAAGCAACATCTTATCTGCTGAACCACCATCTATATAACGTGCAAACTGCTCTGCAATCTTCTGATTTTTTTGGTTTAACATGTGATTGTGTTTATATAGGTTAAAGACCTCTTCAGAGTTACCACAAGCATCAAGTAAAACAGCGTAACTTTTAGAATGGTTTACCTCTTGCATAATCTGTAAAGATAGAACTGCTTTAACTAAACGATTGTTTGCTAGTCGTCTAAAGTCACTAAGGTACTCCTCTTGAGCTGAATCATTAAAGCTTAGTTGAGCAAAGGTCATTTTATAGATAGCTTGTTCATTCTCTGTTAGATGTTCAAAATTTTTCTTCTCTGAACTTGTATTTACTTCACTTGGAAACCATGTATTTGCATTCATCAAATCATAGATATTACTATCCCAACGATACCTAGAACGGTTAAAGTCTACAAAACCTGTAGGGCTTCCTCCAAAAATTTTCTCGTCTAGTATCTCTTCTCCGTTAGGATTATAGTAGTGATTTACATTCATAAAGTTACTCCTTCTATTTTAAAACTAATAGAGGATTGTATCAATATCTATATTTTTTTTAGTTGATAGATATTATTTTTTTATTTTATTTCTATTTCAATATCTAAACTATCACAAACTTCAAGTAAAAAGACAAACGAATAAGAGCCTCTATTTACTTTGGTTCTAATTGTATTGTCACTATCAATATACCCTTTCTCTTTCATCTTTTGAGACAAGATACTATAGGTAAGATTTCTCGTTTTTAATATATCTTTAATAAATCATAAATATCATTTTTACAGGGTATTTCTGTCGGGATAGTAATAAAAGAGCCTTATTCATCCTCTTTATCCATTACAAAGCCTATAACAAGTAAAGCTACAACAAAGAGTGACACCATACCAATATAAAAGTAATGTAACATTATTTTAACCTCCCATACTTTTTAGCCATAGATTTAAATTGGCTCTTCTCTTCAAGTGACTTAAATCCTGAAGATGGAATATAGTGAAAGTTTGGATATTTGTAGAGCATAATATCATCACCCAAGCTTACCACTTCGTCTATCTCTTCCCAACTCCAATGCTCTTTTTTAGGAGCAATAAGCTCAAAACCATCTTCATCAATAGTTAGTCTAATCTCTTTATCTTTAAATTCAGACTCTTCAAATGACTTTATGGCACGTCTTTGTGCTATCCACTTTTTACCATAGTACCAATAGAAAAGCACAATAGTTGTAAAGAGCAAAATAGCAAATACCTCTTTTTTAAGAGCTACTACAATACCATACTGCAATAGAGCAATAAAAAACCACCCAATATAGCGTCTACTTGAGTGTTCAAACTGATACTTGTAAGAGGCTTCAAAGAGCTTCTCTACATTTTCTCTGTTCCAAATATAACTTACTTCAATACTTTTAGACATGCTCTTCACACGTTGCAATAATCAAATCTGATTTTTTAATGCATCCTCTCTTTTCAAGTTTCTCTATCATCTCTAATGTTTTAATATATTTTTCTTTAAATATTTTACTATTTATGGCATATTTTTTTTGCTCTTTTTTAGCATACCAATAGGCTAAGGCAATAGATGAAGCAAAAAGAGAGTAGATAAGGATTTGCCACTCTTTTAAGTTTAATAAGACAATAAAATATTGTACTGAAAAGAGAACAAAAAACTCAATAGAGAAGATAATAACTAGAGTTGAACTTTGTTCAAAATCTAGTGTATACTTCTCTATATCTCTTAAGTGAGCTAAATTTTGGTTAATCTCTTCAGCCTCTTTTTTACATGAATCATCTATTTTAGACAAATCTATGTCTTTAATATGAATATTGCTAAGGTTATACTCTATATTTATCTGTTCATAATCTTCTAAAATTTGAGGGTTTGTCTTTATGATTTCTAAGATTTGGTCTTCGGTTGGATTGTTTGTTCCTGCTATCTTTTGAACATCTTGTAAAACTAAATCGTACAAACCAATGTTTTTTATTTCATTTGCAACGCGTTCTAGGTGTATCAAGTTTTTCCTTTTATTTAATGTTCCACTCGTTCCTACCATCTCGGTGGGAACGAGAAAAAATTTCATATGGTGCGATTGCTATTGCACCATATAATTATACTTTATGATTCTCAGCCACAGTTTCAGGCTCAATACCATAAGAAGCTGTTTTATCTTCAGCTGGTAAGAAGATTCCAATAAGTCCTTTAATTCCAACACTCATAACAATGTTAAATAGGAACAAGAACCATGCTACAAGAACCATTGTTCCACAAATAGCAGCGAGTACCATAAGTGTATTAAATTCTCCATTTACATAGAGGTGACGGCGAAGCATTCCATCGAGTCCTGCCATACCTGCAAAAGCACCCATACCTACACCACCTACAAGGTAGAGCCAAAAGTGTGTCCATGTAAGTTTTTTTGAAAACATTTTAGTATTGTTAGTAACAATTGGCCATAGTACATAAACAGCAGAGTATAGAGTCATATAAAGCCCTACAATAAGTGCAATATGAACATGAGCAAAAATAATCCATTGTGTATTGTGTAAGATTCTGTTCATTCCCATATCTGCTTGAATAATAGCAGCAGGAACGGCAAGACCAAATCCAACTAATCCACCTAAAAGATAAGCTAACTCTGGAGTTATTTTAAGTGGTCTAGCTTTCCATAGTGTTACTAAAGTAATAAAGAGTGCTAAACCTTGTGTTAATAATTCAAATGCTGTTACCATTTCTCCTGAGATAAGTTTCATCATCTCTGGTTGTCCTTGGTCAGCTAAAAGGTGGTGAGACCATACCATCCATGAGACAAGAAGTTCCAACATCAACGCTGCACGAGCTACGTTCTCCATAAAGAGTTTTTGTCCTGTAATGAGTGTAGCAAGTAAATACCAAGAACCAGCAACATAGATAAGTACTAAACCATCAGCTACAAGGTCAAGACCCCACCAGAAGTAGTTTTTATAAAGAAGAGCATCAATAGCTCCTACATTTAAAGGGTGTCCAGTTGCATCAAATAGTAGGTAAACTAAAACTAAAATACCAGCACCTAAAATAACAATTGCATCTAAAAAGGTATCTACTGTACCACGGAATATAGCAACGACAGGAAGTGCTAACGCAGGTTCTTTAGTATATGGTGGTTTCCCTCGAAGTTTATTCCAAAGGTTAAGCATACCATCAATACCAAATCCACTAATAAGAAGCTCTTTGGTTGTTTTATCTTTATGTACACCAACTCTTTGGAATATAGTTGCATAGATATTGTAGATAAATCCTAATGTTCCCACCATAATTAAAGCTACACCAACAATAAATACAATACCACCAAATACAGAGAATTGTGTAGTATCAGCAGGTAAAGGCCAATATAGTGTATAGAGTGGAGCATAACCTGTAAAGAATGCAGATAACCATGCTAAAGCAGTACCAATAGTAATTAGTAACCAAACTGCATTAGCTAATTTAATGCTATATAGAGGTTTTTTAGTCAAAAATGGTACTAAAAACATAAACGCAGCAAAAACTAACTGATAGGTTGAACCAAAAATCCCTACAATAGGGTGTACCGTCATAATAGAAAAGTAGTGTTCAGGGTGATAAAACATATGAGGAATAGGTGCATGAGCCTGTACAAGTCTCATAATCATCCCTTCAATCGCAACTAAACCAAAAAAGAGAAAACTCATGACCACTGCTCTTAGTGTTACCTTTTGTAAAGCATTTAAGCTTTTATGGTCAAAATTTGTACCATTGATTAAATTATTCATTATACTCATTATTTTTTACCTCCATCTTCTTTACATCCGACAACAGTAAGCCATTTTTTAACTTTCATTAAGTCTTCTCCTGTTTCAGGGTCATACTCAGCAGGTCCAGAGTACTCTGTACTTACTACATCAAATACTCCATTATGGTTAAATGTCCATAAAATATCATTAGAGTCTAAGATACCATTAACATCTGTTCCTGGGTTAACTTGCATCTGCATTGCCATAGTTCCATCTTGTCTAAATAATCCAAAACCATAAACTAAGTCTCTACTTTTTACATCAAATTCAATAGTTTGTCCACATTGTACGGTTACATGTTTTGGCATATTAATCCATTTATGTTTAGCTACTTCAAATTTATAACTTGCATCAGGTTTTATCTCGTGTCTCATAATATCTTGTGATACCCAAGGGATTGTGTTGTAGGTAAATATATGGTGTCCTACTCCCATAGCCACTAAAAATCCAATATAGCCATAGAATGGTATACGTACTTTTGATGGTACTTTCTCTTTACGTGTTAGGTTATATCCAAACCACGCGATGATTGAGATAATCATAAAAGCATATATAGTATATGCTACATTATGAAAAGCCAATAACTCTAATGAGCTTGAAAAGGTCATCTTTTCTCCTTTTTTTTGATTGCATTAATAGATAACATTTTATTGTTTTTTTTACTAAAAAAAATTGATTTATATCAATTCATATTCAATTAAATGAGTTTAATTGATTAAAAAATATACAATTTTATTTAAATAGTGATTATTTTATCATTTGATATAGGTCAAATTATTATTATTTTGAATAAGCTATAATTTCAAAAAAAGGTATCAATTATGAGCTTTAAACTCTCTTCTCTTGCGTTACTGTTGCTTTTTCCATTATATGGAAACACAATACTAGAGAATGCTACTTGTAAAAAATGTCATTCCACTATTTTTGCTGAGTATCAAAACTCTATTCATGCAAAATCATCTACTTTTAAAGACCCTGTCCATAAAGCCGTATGGGACAAACACCCTGCTAAATTAAAGGGCAACTATAAGTGTGCTAAATGCCATACTCCATCTGACCATGATTTAATTTTAGGTAAAACTAAACTCTCTAAAAATACTATTCAAGAGAGTGAACCTATCTCTTGTCAAGCGTGTCATACTATAGAGAGTATAGAGGAGCATAAAAAGATAAATAAAAATATATTTACCAAAAATAGAAAGCTGTTCTTCTCTGCCGATAAACAAAGAGAGGGTAAAATAGTTAAGTTTAAAGAGGAGAGTTCATTTTTTGGGCTTGTTACTAAAACAACAGGTTCACCATATCATGATATAAACTACAGCAATAGAAATTTTTATAATGGAGATATGTGTCTAGGGTGTCACGACCATAAACAGAATGGCAAAGGGTTTGCAGTTTGTGATATGCAGATTAAAAAAGGTAACTCAAAAGAGACCTGCATCTCTTGTCATATGCCAAAGTTACAAGGAAGCTTTGTAAATCTTAAAGATACAAAAAAACATGCTTTTCATGGTATCTCTATTCATACTACAGATGTTTCTCTCCTTTCAAAATATATCAAGCTATCTATTAATAGAATATCAAAAGGGTTTGAGGTAACTATAAAAAATGAAGCTACCCACACTCTTTTTGCTCAACCTCTAAGACTAAATCAACTTCGTGTAACAATAGAGAGAGATGGTAAAAATATATCACTTAAGAAAAAGAATTTTTTACGTATTATAGGTAAAGATGGTAAACCTGCTATGCCGTGGGTAGCAGATAGTGAACTTAAAAATACCCTTATTAAGGCTCATGAGGTACGAAAAGTAACTTACGATACACCTTTAAAAAAGGGAGATAGTGTAGTTTTAGAGTTTGGTTACTATCTTGTTAATCCTAAGAGTGCTAAAAAGCTAGGCATTACAGATAAGAGTGTGATGAAGTTTATAATATTAACGAAGAAGAGGGTTAAAATCTTGTAGGTTTAAAATAGTATGGATTTGTTAAGCTAACAAATCCTAGGCAACAACTCCCCAGTAGGTAAATCCAAAAACCTCTTAGTCCCCCAAGAACTCTTTAAAATCACTCTTCCCTCATACTCTCTACTTACCATGGCAATCACAGCCGAACTCTTATGAGTGCGTTGTAGTACCTCTAAAGCTCTTGCTTCATCTTCCTTTGTTACAGCTAAAAGATACGTTCCCTCATTAGCAAGGTCAAGAGCTTCAAAACCCAACATCTCACAAATACCTCTAACTTCTTCTTGTACAGGGATAGCCTCTTCTTCTACCTCAATACAGACATTAGAAGCTTTTGCCCACTCATTAAGAACGGCACTTACTCCACCTCTTGTTGCATCTCGCAGGGCTACTATATTTATCTTGGCATCTATAAGAGCTTGGATTTGTGGGTATAAAGAGGCACAATCACTCTCAAGGTTACTATCTAGTGAGATACCCTCTCGTGCAGAGAAGATAGTCGCTCCGTGTCTTCCAATGTCTCGACTAACTAAAATGCTTATGCCCTCTTTTAGAGCCGAAGCAGAAATGCCACTCTGTTTAACCTCTCCTATACCTGTGGTGTTGATGAAGAGTTTGTCTACTGCACCTTTTGGTACAACTTTGGTATCGCCACTTACAACCACAGCTCCATTTACCTCTAGCTCCTTTTTCATAGAGCGAATAATCTTCTCTAGCTCTCGTGTGGGAAACCCCTCTTCTATAATGACCGAACAGGTCAGATATTTAGGTTTAGCTCCCATCATAGCAAGGTCATTACACGTACCACAAATGGCAAGTTTACCGATGTCTCCACCATTAAAAAAGAGAGGGCTTACAGTAAAGCTATCGGTACTCATGACCAATTTTCCATCTTCTATAAGGGCTGAGTCTTCACTCTTTTCTAAGATGTCGTTTTTGAAGTGTTTGTAGAAAATCTTTGTAATAAGCTCATTGTTCTCTTCGCCACCGTTTCCGTGGGCTAGGGTTATTGTTTTTGTCATATTTTTCCTATTCTTTTTAGAGTTAAGAGTTAAGAATTAAGAGTTAAGAATTGAGGGGAGTATTTAAGTTTTTTTAACTCTTAATTCTTAACTCTTCCTTCTTAACTCTACAAAATATTCCCATACTTATAATAAGCCGAACAAGCCCCCTCACTACTTACCATACAAGAGCCAATAGGAGAGGTAGGCTTACACGCTGTTCCAAAAATAGTACACTCTTGTGGTTTTGCCATGCCTCGTAAGATGTCTCCACAGATACAGAGCTTGTGGTCTTCTATCTCGGCTATTGGTAAAACATCTTTGTAGACTATTTCGGCATTGTACTCTGAAAACTCATCTCGAAGTTTTAAACCACTATTAGGAACATTGCCAAGTCCTCGCCATCTAAAGAGGCTAACCTTTTCAAAGTATCTATCTATAAGAGCTTGTGCCTTTAGGTTTCCCTCACGGCTTACTACACGTTTGTACTGAATCTCTAGTTCACATCGCTCATCTACAAACTGCTCTACTATCATGCTAATTCCCTGCATCATATCTACAGGCTCAAAGCCTGTTACAACAACAGGTCTGCCATACTCTTTTGGGAACTTCTCATAAATCTTAGAACCTGCTATTACGCTTACATGGCTAGGGCCTAAAAAAGCGTCAATTCGGTTATTGTAAGAGTCTACATGCTCATCTCTACTATCTATAAGCTCTACCATAACTTCAGGAACTGTTACATGGTTAATGTGAAAGAGAATATTGGGTACTTTTTGTTTAATAACCTGCTCAACCAACACAGCTGTCATAGGTGTTGTGGTCTCAAACCCAATAGCAAAAAAGACCACCTTTTTAGTAGGGTTTTCAGAGGCAATTTTTAGGCACTCCATAGGAGAGTAGACAAAACGAACATCAGCCCCTTTAGCTCGTGCATCTTGTAGACTTCCATTGCTCCCTGGAACTTTTATCATATCGCCAAGGGTTACCAAAATAACATCCTCTTGCATTGCCAAAACATAGGCATGGTCAATTCGCTCTTTTGGCATAATGCAGACAGGACAACCAGGTCCATGAATAAAGTTTATGTTGTTTGGCAATAGTTGAGGTAGTCCATACTTCATAATAGTATGCGTATGACCTCCACACACCTCCATAATATTAATTGGCTTTTTTAGCTTTTTGGCATTTTCATTAATGATTTTTGCATAGGCTTTTATGGTCTTGCCATCACGAAAATCATCATATAGATTTTTAAGTTCTAAATCACTCATCGCTTTTCACAGTTGTCATCATCTATAATAGCTCGACGACGCTCCTCTTCGTCCATTGCTTCTAGTATCTCTTTGTAGGTCTCAATAGAGGCTAATGCCTCCTTTTCATCTATTTTGTTCATCACAAAACCAATGTGTAAAAGGACATAATCACCCACTTGCACATCTCCCTCTTCCATCATCATTAGGTTTGCATCTCTTTGTACGCCTAAAGTATCAACCGTACACATTGTCTGGTCTTCACTTACTTTTATTACTTTGCTTGGAATTGACAAACACACCTTTTTTTCTCCTTACAGTCGAAAAGTTAAGAGTTGAAAAACTCCAAATTCTCCATAATTCTTAACTCTTACTTCTTAACTCAAAAAATGCTAACGCATTTTTCTCTTAAACTCTATCCACTCAGCTACTGCTTTAACCGAATCAATATCATTCACATTAACCTCTAAAATATCTACATTAGGTTTAATACGTCTAGCATCTGCTTTCTCTTGTGCTATATCATATTTAAAATAAGGCAACAAATCGGTCTTGGTAATTAAGATTAAATCTGCTTGACGAAACATTACAGGATATTTTGCTATTTTGTCCCCACCCTCTGGTACAGAGACCAAGACAATATTTAGGTGTGTTCCTACATCATAACTTGCAGGACAGACTAAGTTACCTACATTCTCTACAAAACAGACATCTATCTCTTCAAGTGGTATATGGTGTAGCCCCTTATGTACCATAAAAGCATCTAAGTGACAAGCTGTTCCTGTCTGAATCTGTTCAGCATAAATACCCTTGTCTCTTAAACGGTTAGCATCTCGTTCAGTCTCTAAATCACCCTCAATCACAGCAAATTTAAAGTTAGCAACATCTGCAAGATACTCCAAAAGTGTAGTCTTTCCTGCCCCTGGGCTAGACATAAGGTTTATGCCCAAAACACCATGTTTTTCTAAATGGCTTCGGTTATGGTTAGCCTCGTGGTCATTTTTATCTAAAATCTTCTGAATAACTGAAATGGTCTTTGCATCATTTAATTGAGGGTTATGGTGTAGATGTTCATGAGCCTTTTGATGTTCATGTGAGTGGTCATGGTCGTGTGAATGACTATGACCCTCATGACTATGTTCATGTTCAGCTCCTACAATACTACACCCACAATCTGTACACATTATAAACTCCTATGTCATTTAAATTAAGAATTAAGAAGTAAGAGTTAAGAATTATGGAGAATTTAGAGTTTTTCAACTCTTAACTCTTAATTCTTAACTCTTAACTTAATAAGATGTTTGTTCCAACCAACAAAGAGACAACTCCTGCTACGGTAAAAGCTCGTCTTACATTACTAAGTGAGCCAAGGAAATGATTGTTAAAATAGAGCAATACTAGACCAAATCCTATAAAAACCAACATAACACCAGCAGTAAATGCTCCTACCATTGTAAAGTCAACATTTCCACTTCCTACAGCACCTAAAGTAACAAGCATACCACGGACACCACCTGCACCCATAAGTAACCCCATAGTAAAAGAGGAGCTTTTGGCAATAGTGTCATCGTGACTGTGTGACTTTCCAAACCAAATATGGGTATGCTCTTCTCCATTATGTAAATGCTTTTTCAACTGAATACGATTTGTAGCTACCATAAAAAGCAAATAGAGTCCCATTCCTATAATTACTGTTGCAGAGATTATATCACCATAAGCTAATATCTCTTCTGAAATCTGAACTGATTGTAAAAGTTTAGCAAAAAGAAACAGACTAAAACCATGTCCAATAGCAAACAGAATAGTAATAAGTAGTGTTTTTTTCTTATTTTTTCCAATAGAAAAATCTGCAATAGCCGTTAAATGGTCAGGTCCAAAGGCATGAAGAATCCCATACCAAAAAACAATCAATAGTGACAACTCCATACTCTCTCCTTAAAAACTGAATGAATATTCATTATAATAATCAGTTGTTGGTTAATTTTGAATTAAAATGAAGATTTTCCTGCCACAACCTGCCCTAAAGCAATCCCACCATCATTTGGAGGTATTTTATTGCCAATAACAGCATTTGGAAATCGCTCAAACAAAAGCTCCAAAAGTACCCTATTTTGAAATACACCACCACTAAGTACCAAAGGCAAATCATAAGGCTCATAAACAGCTTCAACAATAGCTACTAGAGTATGAAAAAACTTGCTAATAGCTACTTCTTGGCTACTCTCTTTGACTATCTCTTCTATCATAGGTAAAATATCTACTACCCCATTCTTATAGCCAAAAGAGTAAACTCCCTCGACAGAGTCACTATACAACTCCTCTAACCTCATACCACTCTCACCCTCAAAGCTCATCACTTGACAAACATCTGTAAGAGAAGCCACAGCATCAAAGAGCCGTCCAACCGAAGAGCTTAGAGGAGCATTGAGTCCTTTTTTCCACATAATGTATTGAGTCTTTAACTCTTGTTGAGTAAAGGCTTTAATAGTGGGGGTCTCTAACTCAAACACCTCATCACCATAACACTCAAAAAGCAAACTCAATGCCACACGTTTTGGCTCTTTTATAGCTTTTGCTCCTCCTAAAAGTTTAAAGTAGTTTAGATGTGCTACTCTCTCATAACCCTCATAGTCACAAACCATAAACTCCCCACCCCAAAGATTGCCATCATCTCCATAACCAGTTCCATCAAAAGCAACACCAAAGACTTTACCTTGTATCTTTTTCTCTGCCATTACCCCCAAAATATGAGCATAGTGATGTTGAACTTTTTGAGTTAAGAGGGAAGAGTTAAGAGTTAAGAGTTGATTTGCTACTTTTGTGCTTTCGTAATTTGGGTGTTTGTCGTATGCTATTACCTCTGGCTCAAACCCATAAATACGTTTTAGGCTCTCTATATTTTTCTTATAATACTCAACAGAGCTAATGCTATCTAAATCTCCAATATGAGGTGATAAAATAACTTGATTGTCAAACCCAATAGCAATGGTACTCTTTTGGTTTGCCCCCATTGCCAAGACCTTTTTGTTTAGTTTAAAAGGCAACTCTACCTTAACAGGAGCATAACCCCTAGCACGTCTTAACATAATGGTTTGCCCCTTTACCACCATTGATATAGAGTCATCACAACCATTGACTATCTCTCTGTTATGGTCAAGTAGAAAGTCATAGACACTACTTAGCTTTTCAATGCTCTCTCTGTTCGTTGCTAGTGGTTCATCAGTTATATTCGCCGAAGTTGCTACTAAAGGGCGATTTAGTTTGGTTAAGAGGAGTAGATGTAGAGGTGTGTAAGGTAAAAATAGCCCAATACGCGAAAGGTTTGGAGCAACTTGAGAGTTAAGAGTTAGGAGTGAAGAGTTAAGAATTACTATTGGGCGTTCTTTTGATAGGAGGAGAGCTTCCTCTTTTTTTGAAATATTTGCTAGTTCTTTAGCCATATCTATATCTCTAACCATTACAGCAAAAGGTTTAGTAGGTCTCTGTTTTCTCTCTCGTAACTTTAAAACAGCCTCTTCATTAGTAGCATCACAAACTAAATGATACCCACCCACACCTTTTATGGCTAAAATTTTCCCTTGTTTTATAAGCTCAACAGCCCCATCAACAACCCCACACCTATCAACTCTTAACTCTTCCTTCTTAACTCTTAACTCCCCAAGCTCTTCACTCCCAACTCTTAACTCTTCACTCTTAACTCTTAACTCTAAACTCGCCCCACACTCCCAACACCCAATAGGTTGAGCATGATAGCGTCTATCCAATGGATTGGTATACTCCTCTTCACAAGCTTTACACATCTTAAAAAACTTCATAGAGGTATTGCCCCTATCATAAGGCAAATCATAGATAATTGAGTAGCGTACTCCACAATGGGTACAGGTAATAAAAGGGTAACCATAGCGACGATTGGAGGGGTCAAATAGCTCTTTTTCACAAGCTTTACAAATGCTTATGTCAGGAGGGATATTAACTGTTTTTTCTCCACTACTATCGGTTTGTATAATCTGAAAATCATTAAACTCTTTAGCTTCAATCTGCTCTATGCTAAGTCTATCTATAGAGGCTAAAGGAGGAAGTTCATTTTTGATGGCTTCTATAAACTCTTCAAGTTTATCTTTAGAGGCATTGACTACTACCTCTACCCCTTGTGTTCCATTAAGAACTATTCCTTTGAGATGAAATCTTGTTGCAAGTTGGTAGATAAAGGGACGAAAGCCTACGCCTTGGACTGTGCCTTTTATGGTTAGTTTATGGGTTTGCATTATACTCTTGAAGTTTTTCTATAAAGTATTGCAAAGAGCTATTTTTACTAAAGTCTAACTCATAAGTTCCACTCTTTAACTCTTTTATCATCTTCTGAACAATTTGAGGTTCACTATTGACTTTTAAAAGCTTCATTAGCTCTTTTTTGTGGTCTTGGTGAACACTATTTGTATCTTTATCTATAGTCAAAAACCAACTCTCTATCTCATTACAAACAACAAATAGATAGAATTGATTTTTTAATGCTTTGTCTATTTTATATTTAGGAAAATACTCATTTTTAAGCTCAACTAGACAAGTATGAGTATTTTCACTTGTAAAACATTTTGTTTTTAAATCTATCATTAGAAAAACAGCTTTATAACCCTCTTTTTTTATAGCTCTCTCAACTCGTTTATTTATCTTTCCAAAGTTAGTAATTTTACACTTGTTCCCTGCTCCTGATGACTCACACTTAATAGAAATTTTATACTTTTTTAAAAGATAGTCATTAAAATATTGTCGAAAAAAATCTACCTCAGAGTTTTCGACAATTAAAAGAATATCAGCCTTTTTATGTGGTGTTTTTCTCTTTTTTACTCTCATCTAAAATCTCCAATAACACCATCAGCAATAAGTTCATCAAGCGTTAAATCTCTCTCATAAGAGAGTTCTTTTAACATATCTTTTAAACCATCTATTTTATTGGCTCTAATAGATTGTGTATCTCCATCACTATCTCGATAGATAAAAACTATCTCATCTAAGTTGGCATATTTTAAAATCTCGGTTGAGTGTGTGGTAATAAGTATCTGTTTTTCACTTGCTCTAAAGCTCTCTAGCAGATAATTTACTGCTTTTAAATGTAAGTATCGTTCAGGCTCATCAAAGGCTAGTAGTATGCTTTTATCATCTTCTTGATTTAGTGCAGTTATGGTTGCTAAAACATTAATAGTTCCATCAGATACATCATCTATACCTATTATTCTATTTTTCTCTTTAAAGCCAATAAGATACCTTCCAAAAACCTCTTTGACATCAACTCCATCTATCTCGTTAACAATGCCTATCATTGAGTTTGAGATAATCTCAAACTTTTCAGGGTTATTACTCTTTATATAAAAGAGATTCTCTCCTAAGTTTCTACCATCTTTTTGTAAAGCAATATCTAATTTTTCATGAGATTTACTTCTAATAGTCTCTGTATTAAAAGCATAGGTTTTAGCTATTTCAGAATAAGTTATGGTTGATTGATACCATAATTTCTCTTCTACAGTTAATTGAATTTTTTGTAAATCTTTTTTATTCTCTAACTCAAACTCTATAATTATTTTATCTTCTTGTGAGTTGTAATTAATAATTTTATCCCACCCACCTTTATCTACAACAGCACTATGAACATCTTTTGTTAAAGCAATATCAATAAACTCCAAAACATCAATCAAATTACTCTTACCACTATTGTTCTCCCCCACAACAATATTCATCTTATCAAGTTCAATAGTGGTATCATAAAAGCTTTTATAGTTATGAATATAGAGTTTAGTTAGTTTCATATTGGTTATCCTATGAATTTAATAGCACATATTATAACACACTATAAATACAATCCACCATATACAGCACTCTCCTTACCAATAGGCAAATTAATATTCATCAAAGGCTTATAAATTCCCAAAGTTCTATTTATTCTAGCATAGAGCGACTGATTTGCAAATGTTTCACCTGTTAAAACTACAGTTTTGGTCTTGACCTTGTTGATAAGTTGAGGTACTATCTCACCTATATAATCTCCAAAAGACTCATAGATACTATAACACATATAAGGGTTCTCAACACCCCCTAACTGATAGCTCATAATAGAGCTTAAAAAGGCGTAGTTGTCAAATCGGTTGTCTTTTACTCTTGTGTCTATTTGTATGCCACCTTTGCCTAAAAAGCTTAGAGCCTCGGCAGAGATTCCCTCTAAACTCTCATCTTCTAAACCTAGAGCTATGGCTGTTACTTTAAAAATATCTATATTGCCCTCTAGTCTATCTAACCTCTCCCACACATCTGGGTAGGCTTTTTTGTAGTTTTCAACCAATCGGTCTGAACCCTCTCTTAGGGTAGCTATCTTCTCCCAAAGGTTGTCCGATTCAAAAGGAATTGGTGGTACAGCATCTATTACACTCTTACCGTTATAGTACAAAAAGTGCAAATTGGTATCAAAATGCACCCCAATCGCCTTTTTCCCTACGCTGTTATGTTCAGCTAAAACCGAAAGCATAGAGGCTTCATACTGTTTAAAGCGTACCTCGTTAGAGTGTCCACTCTCAAACTCTTCACTCTCTAACACATAGAACTCATCAGTAGTCACTTTATCAAAAAGCTCTACAGAGTCTACTATCTTTTTACCCTCAACCTCTACACAAGCCAAATCGTGTGCTAGGGTTACTCTATTTTTAGGTTGGTAGGCTTTGGTTGGGTAGCAGATTCTCTCACCTGAGATAAAAAACTTTCTATCTTGATTTATAAAGAGTTTGGTATCTTTTTGTCTATTGATAGGAACATCAAAGTCCACTAAAAAATCAGCCTCTTCATCGCTGTTGCACTCCACATAGGCAACGTACTCCAACCCTGCACTAAGTATCTCTTTGGCTAAAAGCATGGTCATACCATCATCAGGATATTTTACCAATACCGAAGAGCCATAAAGCTCTTTTAGCTCATCGGACTTAGTAGCTACACGAAGCATAGGTCGCTCAATACTAAGAAGAGCGTTAAACTCCTGCTCTATCATCATAAGGTGTTTGTTAAAGCCATTTGCCGAAGCCATAAGCAGTATGTTTGAGGTAGATTTTTTTGCTTTAAAGAACTTTCTATAGCCGTGCATGGTCTTCATAAGCACACTTTTACCTGAAGCTATGGCTCGTCCACTCACCTCAAAGAGTTTACGATACTCACCCTTATTGGTTGCCATGCGTTCACTCTTTTTACCAACCATTCTTAGCTTAATCCCA
>JALVXC010000070.1 GCA_027038275.1 Campylobacteraceae bacterium
GTTACATAACCGGATAAGGGAGCCGCTGTTTTGCATATAACATATTCAAAGAGCTTGCCGAATCCGGCAAGCTTTTTTTATAACCAATTAAACATATCAACAAATAACCAATTCATCAACAACATGAAATACCAAGCCAAAATCATCGAAAAATCAGCAGACTTGATAACGCCCGTAGGCGTGTATTTGCGTATTCGCGACCGGTTTCCGGAAAGCTTATTGCTCGAAAGTTCCGATTACAACAGTGATAAAAACAGTTTTACGTTTATAGTTGCCGGACGTCTGGAACAGTTTATGGTAAAAAACAACACGTTGATAATCAACGACAAACAACTTGAAATTAACAAACCGGATACTACAGTCAAAAACGCCTTAAAAGATTTTATCAAACAAATTGATGTCAGTCAACCCGATAAAACCAAACAATTTAACGGTTTATACGGTTTTACCGGTTTTGAAGCGGTAAAATATTTTGACAACTTTAATTTTCAATCTAAACCAAAAAATGATGATATTCCCGAGATGTCTTATGGTTTTTACCGTTTTATTGTTGCCATCAATCATTTTAACGACGAAGTCATTGTTTTAGAAAACATACCTGAAGGCGATGCCTCACAATTAGACGATTTTGCCGGCTGGGTTTTTGCGCAAAAAACACCGCAATTTAAGTTTCAGTCCGGCAACGACGAAACATCTTTTATTACAGATACCGATTTTCTCGATTTGGTCAAAAAAGGCAAAGAATATTGTCAACTCGGCGAAGTTTTTCAAATTGTTTTTGCCCGACGGTTCCGGCAAAGTTTTAAAGGTGATGAATTTAATATATATCGGGCTTTGCGTTCAATAAATCCTTCGCCCTATTTATTTTATTACGATTATGGTAATTTTAAACTATTCGGCTCATCGCCGGAAAGCCAGTTGGTGATTGCCCGCGGCGAAGCCAAACTAAATCCCATAGCCGGCACTTACAAAAAAACCGGGGATTTTGAAATGGATAAATTATTAGGCGAAAAATTACGTCAAGACCCTAAAGAAAATGCCGAACACACGATGCTCGTCGATTTGGCACGCAACGATTTAGGAAGATTTTGCACGCAAGTAGAAGTCAAAAAATATAAGGAAATACAGCATTTTAGTCATGTAATCCACATTGTATCGGAAGTTACCGGAAAAGTTCGTTCGCAAGACGATGCCATTGATATTTTCGGGGCAACCTTTCCGGCAGGCACTTTAAGCGGGGCGCCTAAATATCGGGCATTAGAACTCATCAATAAAGATGAAGCACATCAACGTAGTTTTTACGGCGGAACAGTAGGCATTATCAGTTTGACCGGTGATATTAATACGGCAATTACCATTCGGTCGATATTGAGTCAAAATGGTGAGTTACATTATCAAGCAGGAGCAGGTATCGTAGTAGATTCCGTTCCGGAAAGCGAACTCAAAGAAGTGGATAACAAACTCGGTGCCTTGCGAAAAGCGATTAAAATGGCGGAAAAATTTTAGTAGAAAGTGCGAAGTGGAAAGCAACATATAGAGAGATTTCTCACTGCGTTCGAAATGACACATAACATTCAACATCCGATATAGAAAAAAATTTCCTCAATTTCTCAAATTAAATGGTGGAAATTTTTTATAAAACAATAAATAAACATCAAAGAACCAAATAAACTATGAAATACAACAAATCCTCAATTCATCAATTAACCATTTAATCATATCAACAAATAACCAAATAACCATATCAACAAATAACCATGAAGATTCTCATAATAGACAATTACGATTCGTTTACTTACAATTTAGTACAATATGTCAAAGAACTGTCCAATGCACAAGTTGATGTTTACCGGAATGATGCTATAAGTTTAGCAGATATAGATGCTTATGATACCGTTATTTTTTCGCCCGGACCGGGGGTTCCCGAACATGCGGGTATTATGATTGACGCTATCAAACGTTACGCCCCGCATAAAAAAATGCTAGGGGTTTGCTTGGGACATCAAGCCATTGGTATGGCGTTCGGTTCCCGTTTGCAAAATCTAAAAAAAGTGTATCACGGCGTTCAAACACCGGTTCAAATCACTAAAACCAACGACCCTGTTTTTAAAAATGTACCTGTTGTAACCGATGTCGGACGTTATCATTCGTGGGTTATTGACCCCGAAACTTTAAGTGCAGAATTAGAAGTAACCGCACAATCGGAAGACGGACAAATTATGGCTATTAAACATAAAACATATCCGGTTTGGGGCTTACAGTTCCACCCTGAAAGTATTATGACCGAAGAAGGGAAAAAGATGATTCAAAATTTTTTGGAAATTATATAGACCTGTTAGGTTTAAAAAAAACTGACAGGTCTGAAAGGCAAAACCTGACAGCTCTGAATAAGATATAGGTCTAAAAAATAACAAGCAGAATGTCATTTCGACAGAGATTTATTGACGATAGGAAATAAAACGATGAGAAATCTTTTTTCGGAAGTTAACCAGACCTAGCAGGTTGGCAAAACCTACTAGGTCAAGGAAAACAAAAAGCCTTTATTTATAGGTTAGGATAGAAATAAAAATATGTCTAAAAGCTAAATAAAATAAGAAGCAGAATGTCATTTCGACAGAGTCCCGACTTTGGTCGGGACGACGAGAAATCTCAATTATGAATAAAACACTAACAAATTGATAAATAGATTGTTAAAAAAACCTGCTAGGTTTTCAAAACCTAGTAGGTTTGTAAAAAAATACAAACCAATGAAAACAATATTAAATCAACTTTTTCAACACAAGATTCTAAGTCAAGCCAAGGCAGAAAGCGTCATTAAAGAAATGGCAAAAGGCGAGATTCCCGATGCACAAGTTGCCGCATTTTTGACTGTTTATAATATGCGTCCGATCAGTCTGGATGAATTTAAAGGTTTTCGTAAAGCCCTTTTAGATTTGGCTATTCCGGTAGATTTGTCCGCCTTTGAAACGGTAGATATGTGCGGTACGGGCGGCGATGGTAAAAACACGTTTAATATTTCTACTTTGGCATCATTTGTAGTTGCCGGTGCCGGTTACAAAGTTGCCAAACACGGCAATTACGGTGTGTCGTCGGTCAGCGGGTCGTCCAACGTGTTGGAAGCACTCGGCTACCGGTTTACCAATGA
>JALVXC010000071.1 GCA_027038275.1 Campylobacteraceae bacterium
TAAACTTGCTATAAAAGCTGTTAAACCAACTGAAGAGAATAAAGATGGTGGTTTCGTAAAGAAAGAGATGCCAATTCATATATCTAATGTAAAAAAAGTAGAGGCATAATCCTATGAGTAGAATGAAGCAAAAGTACAATGACATTACTCCAGCTCTCCGTGAAGAGCTTGGTATTAAAAATGTAATGCAGACACCTAAGCTTGAGAAGATTGTTATCTCTGTTGGTGCTGGTGAAGAGGGGAAAGACAATAAACTCATCGCTAACATGACAGATACTATTTCACTAATTGCTGGTCAAAAGGCAGTTATTGTTAATGCTAAAAAATCAGTTGCTGGTTTTAAGGCTAGAGAGGGTTCACCATCTGGTATTAGAGTAACATTACGTGGTGAAAACATGTATAACTTTTTTGATAAATTGATTTCAATTGCCCTTCCAAGAGTAAAAGACTTTAGAGGAACTCCAAGAAAAGGTTTTGATGGTCGTGGAAACTATAACTTCGGTCTTCAAGAGCAACTTATGTTCCCAGAGGTAGAATTTGATAAGATTATTAAGACTCATGGTATGAACATTACAATTGTAACAAATACTGAAAATGATAAAGAAGCATTCACTCTTTTAGAAAAACTTGGAATGCCTTTTGCTAAAGGAAAGAACTAATGGCTAAAAAATCAATGATAGCTAAACAGCAAAGACCTGCTAAGTTTAGCTCAAGAGCATATACAAGATGTAATATTTGTGGTAGACCACACTCTGTCTATAGAGACTTTGGTCTGTGCAGAATTTGTTTAAGAAAAATGGCAAACGAGGGTCTAATCCCTGGTATGAAAAAATCAAGCTGGTAAGGAGAAGTAAAAGATGATGACAGATATAATTGCAGACTCTCTTACTCGAATAAGAAATGCTGCACAAAGAAGACTGGATGTAACAACACTTCTTCACTCAAAAACAATTGAGGCTACAGTTTCTATTTTAGTAGACAAGGGTTACCTTGAGAGTTATAAAGTAAAAGAAGATGGTAATAAAAAGACAATTAAAGTTGTACTTAAGTATGATGAAAATGGTCACAGTGTAATCAATGAACTTAAAAAGATTTCTAAACCAGGTAGACGAGTTTACCAAAGTGCAGCAGAGATACGTTCATTTAAAAATGGTTACGGAACACTAGTAGTATCTACCAACAAAGGCGTGATTGCAAATGATGAAGCATTCAAGCAAAAAGTTGGTGGTGAAGTTATCTGTAGTATTTGGTAAGGAGAAGATATGTCAAGAGTAGGAAAACAACCTGTAACCATTGCTAAAGGTATTGATGTCTCTGTAGATGGTACAGCTATCGTTGCTAAAAAGGGTAACTTAGAGAAGAGACTTGAGACTCATGGACGTGTTGGAATCTCTATTGATGGAGATAAAGTAACATTTTCAAGAGTAGGTGAAGATAAAGAGAGTTCTGCATTCTGGGGAACTTATAGAGCACTGTTTGCAAATATTATTGAAGGACTCGATAAAGGTTTCCAAAAATCTTTAGAGATTAATGGTGTTGGATATAGAGCTGCTGTTCAAGGTAAAACACTTAACTTACAGTTAGGTTTTTCTCACCCAATTAATTTTGATATTCCAGATGGTGTAGAGATTACAGTTGAGAAGAACCTTATTCATATTAAGGGTACTGACAAACAGACTATTGGTCAAGTTGCTGCTAAGATTAGAAGCTTTAGACCACCAGAGCCATATAAAGGTAAAGGTGTTAAATATACTGATGAAGTTATTATCAGAAAAGCTGGAAAATCAGCTAAATAGTAGGAGAATAGTATGTTAAAAAGTATTCAAAAAAGAAAAAATAGACTAAGAGTTCAGCGTAAAAAGAGAGTAAGAGCTAAAATCTCTGGAACAGCAGAACTTCCAAGAGTATCTATCTTTAAATCAAATAGACATGTTTACGCTCAAGCTATTGATGATGTTGCAGGAGTAACTCTAGCAGCAGCAGATGGTCGTAAAATGGGTCTAAAAGCAAATAGAGAAGATGCTAAAAAAGTAGCTGTTGCAATGGCAGATGCTCTTAAAGCTAAAAACATCGGAACAGTTGTTTTCGATAGAAATGGTTACCTCTATCATGGTGTTGTTGCTTCATTTGCAGACGCTCTAAGAGAAGCTGGAATTAAGTTTTAAGGAGAAGATGAATGTTAGCAGAAAATATAGATAGAGAAAAATTTGAAGAGAGAATTGTAAACATTGGTCGTGTTACTAAAGTTGTAAAGGGTGGTAGACGCTTTAGATTTACTGCTCTTGTTGTAATTGGTGACAAAAACGGTACTATTGGTTACGGTACAGGTAAAGCCAAAGAGGTTCCAGATGCAATTAAGAAAGCAGTTGATGATGCTTTCAAATCTCTTGTAAAAGTGAATGTTAAGGGTTCAACTATTGCTCATGATGTTCAGCAAAAAAGTGGTGCAAGTCGTATTATCTTAAGACCAGCAAGTGAGGGTACAGGGACAATCGCAGGTGGTGCGATGAGACCAGTACTTGAACTTGCAGGTATTCAAGATGTTATTGCAAAATCGTTGGGTTCAAACAATCCTAATAACCTTGTAAGAGCTACAGTTGATGCACTTACAAGAATTAAAGCATAAGGGAGTAGATATGGGTTTACATAATTTACAACCTGCACCTGGTTCAACACGTAATAGAAAACGTGTTGGTCGTGGTCAAGGTTCAGGAAATGGTAAAACAGCTGGACGTGGTAACAAAGGTCAAAAATCAAGAACTGGATATTCAGAAAAAAGAGGTTTTGAGGGTGGTCAAATGCCTCTTTATAGAAGATTACCAAAAATTGGTTTCTCTTCAAGAGTAATTAAACCTCACTCAATCAATGTTGAGAAGAACAAAGCTATTACAGAGCTTGATGAGATTACATTAGAGACAATTAAGTCAGTATATAAACTTAAAAAATCTGTAACAAAAGTAAAACTTATTGGTGCAGGTGCTAAAGATTTAGCAGCTAAAATTAAAGATGAAGCTGTTACAACGAGTGGTAACTAACCATGAGTAATGCTTTAACTCAGAAAATACTGATTACTTTTGGATTCCTATTTGCCTACAGAGTTTTAGCATA
>JALVXC010000072.1 GCA_027038275.1 Campylobacteraceae bacterium
TATAAAAAAATCAAAAAAGCAAACTTAAAAGATGAGTCAACCTTTGCATCAATGCGTTCAAACTTTATAAAAACAGATATTATCAATATTGTAATTTTAGTTATTATGGTTGTGCTTATGGTTCTTAAAGTCAAAGGTGTTATAGCCATCTAAGCCATGCAGTACCTTTTTCACCCACAAGCCTCTGCTCCATCTTTAGAGCTAAGAGGCGATGAACACCGTTATATCTTTAAAGTTCGCCGTCACAAAGAGGGTGAAGAGATTGCCTTGCGTAATCTAAAAGATAATCAAATATACCTCTACACTATTAGCTCTCTTAATAAAAAAGAGGCTCTTTTGACTCTTAATAGCTCAAAAAGCTTAGAGGTTAAAGCAAAAAAATCTCTTCATATAGCATGGTGCGTTATAGACCCTAAAAGTATAGAAAAGATGTTACCTACACTAAATGAGATAGGCATAGAAAAAATAAGTTTTATCTACTGTAGACGCTCTCAAAAATCTTTTAAACCTGACTTTAAACGTTTAGAGAAGATTCTACTAAACTCCTCTCAACAGTGTGGAAGAAGCCAACTTATGAAGCTTGATATAATGGATAGTTTAGAGGAGTTTTTAAAAGCTTATCCTCAAACAGTTATGTTGAACTTTTCTGAAAATATACTCTCTAAAGAGAGCTATATTGAGACTATTGCTATTGGTTGTGAGGGTGGTTTTACCCAAGATGAAGTAGCTCTTTTTGAGCCTGAAAAAATTATAGGATTAGATAGCCCACTAATTTTAAAGAGTGAGTCGGCTGTTTGTGCTGTTGGGGCTAAGTTGCTTTTGTAGTCTACCAAATTTTAGAAAAATCAAAAGAGAAGGAACACTCTTCAAGCACAAAATCAACACTCTCATTATGAGCATCAGCCAACTTAACATATCGCCCCTCACTATTGAGTCTATAGACCTTAGCATAAGACTCTTTAGGCTCTACAATAACATAAAAACTTACCCCCTCCTTCTCATAGAGGTCAAATTTTAAGTTCAAATCTTTAGAGGCTGTAGATTTTGAAAGTACCTCAAAGATAATCTTAGGAGCTTTTACAATATAGGCTTCATATTGAGGTTCATGACAAATTACAAGATTGTCTGGTTGAACTACTGTTGAGTCATCTATCTTCCAATCTACAGGTAAGAGAGCTTGACACTTTTGGCAATTTTCTAATAACTCTTGAAGTTGCCAAGCAATCTTATTTGAAACAGCTTGATGTTTAATCATTGGAGCAGGAGCCATAGCATAAGGAACACCATAAATAAGTTCCCAATCTCCTTCCCATAGTTTGTAGTCATCATAGCTATAGTTTGGATAATACTCTTTTTTTATGGCACCCATATTGACTCCTATATTTTTTTGAATTATAACATAACTTTTTTTGTTTGGATTCTTGGTTAAAAACATTTTGCACTGCAAGTTTAAACCAAATCCAAAAGCACCCCCCTCTTAAACTTAAACTCTGTAATCCTAACTCTTGTTATAAATGCTTCAAGAAGCTCTCTATCTTCTAATATCTCATCTTTTAATTTTTGAGCCTCAATCTCAACATTATCAAAAAGTTCTTCATCTTCTAAATTCTCTGCTTCTTCTCTTTCACTTTTAAGCTCTTTTATCTTCTTAATAACCTCTTCAACTCTATCTGCTATATTATCTTTAATCTCCCCATAATATTTTAAAACTTCACGAGGGGCAATAGTAGATAGCTCATCAAGTGTATTTATAATATTTTGACTATCAAGAGCAGAGAGTGATTTGTGAAAAAAGGAGTTGGTAAAAGTAGGCAAGTGATGAGCCAAAGCTATTTTTGATAGTCTCTCTTTTGTATGAAAATCTTTTATTCTTTTATAGGCATACATCACTTGTTCTAAATTTTCTTGGAGATTTAAAAACATCTCCTCTTGGGTTTTCTCTCTTTGTGTTTCATCTTTAACTCTATTTAGTAACCTTTTTGCCAATCTAAAATCTTTTGTTGCTATTTGAGGGATAATAGCATAGATAGTTTGTATGTCATGCTTTTCTTTAAAAAGTTGTGTAAAATACTTTTCTTTCTCTCTATCTCTTTTTTTTCTACTGTTAAGTACAATTTCTAATATCTCATTTACACTCTGCTGTGAAGCTCTATCCTCTTTTAGTTTTCTTAGTCTATTTTTTACCCCTTTCTTATCTATATACTTTTCTAATTCTAAAAGTGCTTCATTTTGAATTTTACTCTCTCTAATAGTCTTAAAGATAAGTTCAGAGTAGTTCTCCCCCTCTTTTTTTACTCTTTTGCTAAACTCATTAAGAAGTCTATTAAAATTTCTCTCTTCTTCCTCATGTATAATTAAAAAATATAGTCGGCTAACAGTAAGTTTGTCTAGCTCTAATGCAGAGTTATCTTCTTTTTGAACTTCTCTATGGGCTTTATATATGGCATTGCTTCTGTTTTGAGTGTTAATGTTTTTTTGTATATTATTCAGTTCGTCTATTTTTAAAGGGATAAGCTTCTTTTTAATTGTATTTTTTGAATAAAAATCAAGTAATTCTATATCCATTGAATTATGAGTTAATGGATAATTGTTAGCTATTTTTTCTTGTAATCTACTATCAGATATATTAGATAACAACCTAATAGATAATGTTCTATTTTTTTGCATAAAATCATTAAAAAAAGTTTCTATTATCCTATTTCTTAAATCTTTATTTACAATCTCTTCAACTAAATCTATATTAGGAATAATATTGTGTTTTAAAGCAAAGCTCATATAGTGGTTTATACTTTTTATCTTTACATATTCATTGCTAAGTATATATATTTTTTTTTCAAAGTTATAAAAAGCTTTTTCTTTTAATTTTTTGGATGAAATGCTATTTAGTAGTTCAATTGCTTTTTGAGAATCTCTATAAAAAATTTGTCCAAAATTTTCTGATATTCAGCAATTCTAATTTTAAAAATCACAAAAATTTAGCTATAATACAAACCAACAAATAAAAACAGAAAATCAGAGCATGAATAAGAAAATATTTAAAAATTTTAAAGATGTAATTAAAA
>JALVXC010000073.1 GCA_027038275.1 Campylobacteraceae bacterium
TCATAACCATTCTCTTCTATATTGTAGTTAAAAGAGGGACTTGCCCCCTCACGTCCAAGAGCATGAATGGTATACTTCTCTTTGACCTTTTCTAAAATCTCTCTTCCATGCATTCCTCTAAGAGACTCATTTGCATGACGATTTTCCATATACTCAATAAAACGTATTTTTATCTTTCTCTCCATACAGTACTCCATGACATCTACAATCTCATTGTCATTAATGCCTTTTAGGGGAACCATATTTATCTTGACTCCTAAGCCAACTTCTAAAGCTTTGTCAATTCCTTTGAGAACAGGAGCTAAAACATCTTTACCTGCAATTTTAGCTACTACATCAGGTTTAAGTGAGTCCAGTGAGATATTGAGCCTTTTTAGTCCAGCATCTTTTAACTTTTGAGCAACAGAAGAGAGTAAAAAGGCATTGGTTGTAAGGGCTAAATCTATGTCAGGTTTATAATCATGAATCATCTTAATAAACCCATCTAACCCTTCTCGTAAAAGAGGCTCTCCACCTGTTAGACGAATTTTAGTAATTCCTTCATCAATACCAACTTTTACAAATAGAAAAAGCTCTTCAAAAGAGAGTAGGTTCTCTTTGGGAACCCAAGAGAATGGTTTCTCTGGCATACAGTATTGACAACGAAAGTTACAACGTTCTGTAAGAGAGATTCTAAGGTAGTTTACGGTTCGTCCGTGTCCATCTATAAGCATAAAATATTCCAATTATTAAAATTTTGCTTAGATTAACTAAAAGTAGATAAAAGTGTGATGATGTGTGTCGATTAAAAAGAAGAATAGTCAAATATTTAGACATCTTTTTTTGTAGGTTCGATTTTATTGCATACGCGTCAAACTAAGAATTGGGTTGACGCGTATGGGTGTTAGACCTTATAAATAGAGCTTACCACTCAATATCAGCAGTTAGCATAATCTTATCATTTCTTGTTCCAAGTTTACTTCCACCCTCTCCAAGGTAGTTAGCAATAAACTCAACATTTTTATTGTATTTATAAGATACACCAGCAATAGCTCTTTTTTTCTCTCCACTGTTGTCGTCCATATCGAAGTAGTCGTATCGTCCAAGTAGATTCCATTTTGGAGTAACTCTATACTCACCATTTACAGAGTACCCTTTACCTTTTTTAGAGGCAATACCATCACTTACTTTAATGTATTGAGCAGATGCTAGGAACTCTGGTTGGTTATAGACAGCGTGAAGACCCATCCAGTTTAAGTCTTGGTTTCCATGTTTATTGCTTTTACTATTTTGTTGTCCAAAGAAAGAAACATTTGCATAGGTTAATGATTTTTTAGTATGCTCTTTTCCTGTTCCAAGTAGGTGACCTGTTAGTCTCCACTCTTTACTTAGTCCCTCTCCATCTTCTTTATTGTGATACCCCTCACCATTAAAAAGACCTAATTCACTTGAGAAGTAAGGTGTTTTTGTTTTAAAGTCTACCCCTCTATCGGCAGAGTTTGTAATGTCTGCTCCAGCTTTAGCTTCAACTAGTGTTTTAGAGATTGAACGATAGTTCCAACCATTATGCTCTTCGTAGTCAATCCATGGTCTATGAGCTTGTCCTAGCTCTACACCTGTATTTGGAAGAACATTATCTAGGTAGAGGTAGGCATATTTTAACCATACATTTGATGAACCATCTTTTTCATTATGAGTATCAAGAGTAATTCTTACATAATCTTTTGGATTCTCTTCAAAATAGGCTTTAGCTTGAAGGTAGTTTCTTCGTGTCTCAAAGTCATTTTCTCTGTCACCATTGGTTGTTTTTTGGCTAACAAAACCAAGATAGTGAGTACCTGAAAATTTCAATACAGGAACATGAGATTTAACCAATGTACCTTTATGTTTAGGTGCTTGTACTACTTTTGTTGGAGTAGCTGTAGCAACTGGTCTATTTTCAAGTTCATTTAATTTAGATGCCATAGTAGCCATTTGTGATTTTAGTGCGTCAATCTCAGCGTTTGTATTGTCTGAATTAACGTAAGTAGTAGTTATTGTATCATCTACAAGACCTCCTGCTGAGGCTAAGGTTGCAACTGCAACTGTTGATAGTAGAATTTTTTTCATTTGGAAACTCCTTGTAATAATTTGAGTAAGTATAAAATAAATTGATTACAAAATGGTTACATTTATTTTTATTAAGATTATAGAGAATGAAAGTTTAAATATTATATAATAAAAAATAATATTTTTAAACAAAAAAGGAATAAGAATGAAGATTTTTATAAAAATAGTGTTACTACTTTCACTACTCTCTTTACTACATGCAGAATCAACAGTCAATTATGATTTATCAACAGATGATATAGAAAATCCTTCTGTCTTAAATACTCTAGGTCCAGTTGATATTTTAGATTTATCGGGTTATTATAGTGTTGGAAGAGATATAGAACGCTTTAAGATTGTATCTCTTCCTGACCCATCATCAGGTATACTCTACCTTGAAGATGGAGAGACAGAGGTTCAGGTTGGTCAAGTTTTAGAAGATTGTGACGCTGATGGTTTACGTTTTGACCCTAATCCTGATTTTGTTGGTAATGCAACATTTCAATATGCTTCTGTTAATAGTAATGGTGAAGTAGACTCAACTCCTGCTACTGTTACTATTCCTGTCTATGCAAAAGAGAGTAATGAGTCTGATGAAAATGTAAGTGAGACCGTTGGAACTACTTCTACTCCTAATGAAGAGTGTTTATGTGAAGATTATGACTCTGCTCCATCTTTGTCACTATGGGGAGTTCTTCTAATGATGATTATAACATTAACTATTGCAAAAGAAGAGTTTAACCGAGAGTTTTAACCTTGAAAGAGCGTCGGTGAATTTCACAGTAGCCATGCTTTTTAATTGCCTCTATGTGGGCTTTTGTTCCATACCCTTTATGCTTCTCAAACCCATAAAGGGGGAACTTTTTACCTGCTTCTATAATTGCTC
>JALVXC010000074.1 GCA_027038275.1 Campylobacteraceae bacterium
ATAAATACTATGATTGCTCTGCTCATATGCTTTGGATTGGAGATAGAACTAGAGATTTAACCGATGCTCACATAGAGTTCTTTAGAGGTATTGCTAACCCTATTGGTTGTAAAGTTGGACCAACAATGGGTGAAGATGAGTTGATTGAACTTATTGACGCTCTTAACCCTGAAAATGAAGAGGGTAGGTTAAACCTTATTGTTCGTATGGGAGCAGATAAGATTCAAGAGTACTTCCCAAAACTTCTTAAAAGAGTAAGAGATGAGGGTAAAAATGTTGTCTGGTCATGTGACCCAATGCATGGAAATGTAGAGAAGAGTTCAACAGGTTTTAAGACTAGAGATTTTAACAATATTTTATCTGAAGTAGAGCAGTTTTTTGCAATTCATAAAGAGATGGGAACTGTTGCAGGTGGAATTCACCTAGAGATGACAGGAAATGATGTAACTGAGTGTACAGGGTCAATCTCTTGTGCTATTACAGCAGATGACTTAGCAAGTCGTTACCATACTCAATGTGACCCAAGGCTCAATGCAAATCAAGCCTTGGAGCTTTCATTTAAAATAGGTGAGATGATTAACGAATATTAATTATTTTGTTCTCGTTTTTCTCGTTCCCACCATCTTGGTGGGAATGCATATGAGAGTTATTTTATTAAACAAACAAAGTTTTTTTGTAAATCAAATTCCAATATGCATTCCCAACGAGGACGTTGGGAACGAGTGACGAGTCAATTCTTATTTTGCTTCTTTGTTAAAACATCTATAATCTTAGTAACCACCAAATCAGAAGTAACATTAAGCGATGTTCGAGCCATATCTAAAATTCTATCTACTGCTACAATAATAGCCAAATACTCTACAGGTAATCCTACTTGGTTTAATATAACTACCATCATAACCAAAGAAGCAGAAGGAAGTGCAGCCACACCAACAGAGAGAGCAACTACAGTTAGTCCCAAAATAAGTTGGTCACCTAAGCTCATAGCGACTCCTGCCATATTAGCAATGTAGAGTACAGCAATAGTTAGGTAAGCTGCTGTACCGTCCATGGAGACAGTTGCACCAAGTGGCAAGACAAATCCTGCTGAATCTTTAGAGACTCCACCTTTCTCTTGAACAACTCTTAAACTCACAGGTAAAGTTGCTGCTGATGAAGCAGTTGAAAATGCCATAATGGTTGACTCCTTAACAGCGTTCATATACTTGTAAGGGTTAATTTTTGCAAAGAAGCTAAGAACTAAAGGTAGCGTAACTATACCATGTAAAATAATTACAGCTAAAACTACTAATACATATTGCCACAATCCTAAGATAACATCTATTCCCTGTTTAGCAATAATATATGAGATAAGTGAAAAGACACCAATAGGAGTTAAGTTAATAACCCATTTAGCAATATGGAACATTGCTTCATTTATAGAGGTGAAAAGGTCAAAAAGTACATCTTGGTGCTTCTGCTCTAGTTTAAATGAAGCCATAGCTAAAAAGATAGCAAAGACAATTACCTGCATCATCTGTCCTGTTGCTAATGAGTTAAATACATTAGATGGAATAAAACTCATAATCATATCGTGAAAAGAGAATGGCTTAATGGTAGAAGCCTTTGCATACTCCAATCCAGCTGAACTTACAGGCTCTCCAATAGGAAAGATATTCATAACAATTATTGCTAAAAATACAGATAGAGCTGTTGTTAAGAGGTAGAGTCCAATAGTCTTTAAGCCAATCTGCTTAAGTTTCTCAACTGAACCAAGACCTGTTAAAGCTGTATAGATGGAGGCAAATACTAAAGGTACAACCAACATCTTTAAAAGAGCAACAAACATATCTCCAATAAGTTTCTGCTCCAAAGCAATTTGGGGTAGGGTAACCCCAAAGAGTATACCTAAGATAATTCCTAATAGAACTTGAACATTAAGAGATTTTAAATAGTGCATATATAACCTTTTTTTTTGATAGGGAATATTAACACAATATTTGTTTATGTAGCTCAAATATTTCAACTCAAATAAATAAAAAATAGATTAAAATTATAAAACTTAAAAATATATAAAATAAAAAATATAATATTAATATTTAAATAAAGAGTAAACATGAAATCTAAAATTATTATAACCTCGCTATTTATCTTGCTATCTACAAATTTAAATGCTAAGAGTAACTATAACGATTGGCACTATGGTCACTATGTTAGTAAGTCACATCTTCACTATGTATTTAACAGAGTAAAACGAACATCTAATGTTAGTCAAAAAGCACTGGCAAAGACATTCTATTACTATGAACATAATAGATATAGAAAGCATCTCTCAAAAGATTTTATTGCAATTGCAGACTATACAAAAGTTGCTACTCAAAAGCGACTATATATTATTAATCTCCATACAGGAGCAGTATTACGCTATCTTGTTGCTCATGGTAAAAAATCAGGTGCAAAAGGAGGACGAGTTTGGCGTTCTAGTAATGTTTATGGCACAAATATGACACCTTATGGCTTTTTTAGAGTAGGTGTTAAAGAGGGGATAACATATAGAAGTAGACATAGGTATCTTCCTATTGAAGGGCTAGAGTGGAAAAATAGAAATGCAAAAAAGAGAGAGATTCTGTTACATACAGCTTCTTATGTTGCAAATCAAGGGCGAAGTAATGGCTGTTTTGCTATTTTACCACAAGATAGATGGCAGGTATTTCCTCGTTTAAGGTCAGCACTTTTATATTCTTATACTGGGCGTTAATGTTGAGGTATTGATTTCAGTAGTTACTAGATTAAAAGATGAATATCTAATTTTAGCAACCAATTAAGGATTTGAACAAAATATAATTCGCAATCCTCTTCCATAATTTATGATTTGGAAGAGGTTAGAATTATAGAGGCTTGTCTTGATTGCGTATATATTATTTTATAGTGTCGATTGTAGCTCCATCAACAGAT
>JALVXC010000075.1 GCA_027038275.1 Campylobacteraceae bacterium
CATTTGGTAGTATTTTACAGCCATCATTATATACATATCGTTGAAGTTTTGTTGTTTTTTGAACATGAACTGTATTTGATAACTGAGAAGAACTTGAAGCACAACTATTACATAGAAAAGAGATAAGGAAAACCAAAGAAGCCTTAAACATAATAAACCTTTTTTTTACTTTAAAATATATTTTTTTACAATACTTTTTTAAATATTGTAAAAAAGTAAACGGATTTTATAGCTTAAATGTGAATATTATGTGGAAAAAGAAGCATATAAATTAAAAATTAAAAAAATAATTAGTATATATTAGATAAAAAAACAATAAATAATAGAATAAATACAAAAAAAAACATTAAAAATTAGTTGAAATTTTTTACTAAAAAAATATAATATTTAAGTTATGAAAAGCTACACTATTAATTAAAAAGGCGAAGGAGGATTAAAGTATGAGTGGTGTTATAGCATTAAAAGAAAAAAATAAAACTATCCGTATGTGGATAGTAATCTGTTTTATATTAGTCTATATTACAGGGGAGTATACTATTAGACATATGATACAAGTAGGATTTAATCTAGCTACATTAGTCAGCTTAACATTTTTAACACTCTTTTTAATCTCTGCTATTATTTTAACTATCAAACATAATCGAAATGCTAATAAAATGGATACTATATAAAAGAAGTGGTAGTAAGAGGGGGACTCGAACCCCCGACCTCCGGCTTATGAGACCAGCGCTCTAACCGGCTGAGCTACCTTACCACACGTTTGTTTTGAAGTGGCGAAATTGTAGCCAAAAAGATTTTTTAAGTCAAGTGTTTTCTAACTTTTATCTATAATTTTTAATTTTTTTTAAAAGCTTAGTCTATTTGACTAAAGTTTATTATTTTTTTTAACTAAACCTATTGACTTTTTCTCAAAAAAATATTACTATTCCGAAAAAATAAATAAGGAGAACCAAATGTCATTTAAGCCATTAGGTAACCGTGTTCTTATTGAAAGAGAAGAACAAACAAATCAAACAGCATCTGGTCTTTATATTCCAGATTCAGCAAAAGAGAAACCACTTAACGGTAAAGTCATTGCTGTAGGAAAAGATGCTATTGAAGCTGGTATTAGTGAAGGTGATACAGTTGTTTTCCAGAAGTATGGTGGGTCAGAGATTACCATAGAGGGAAAAGAGTATCTTATAATGAGTTCAGATGATATATTGGGTGTCTTGAGCTAACTATAAAAATATAATTTATTAAAATAGGAAAAAAGAATTAAAGGATAATTATGGCAAAAGATATACATTTTTCAGACAGTGCAAGAACTTCACTCTTTACAGGTGTTACAAAACTAGCAGATGCAGTTAAAGTAACTATGGGTCCTCGTGGACGTAATGTGCTTATTCAAAAATCTTACGGAGCACCACACATCACAAAAGATGGTGTAACTGTTGCTCGTGAGATTGAGCTTGAAGATACAGTAGAAAATATGGGTGTACAAGTTGTAAAAGAGGCAGCGGCCAATACAGCAGATGAAGCTGGAGATGGTACAACAACTGCAACAGTTTTGGCACACTCTATCTTTAAAGAGGGGCTTAGAAACATTACAGCTGGGGCTAACCCTATTGAGGTAAAACGTGGAATGGACAAAGCAACCTCTGCTATTGTTGAAGAGTTAAAAGCTATGAGCCAAGAGGTTCAAGATAAAGAGAAGATAGCACAGGTTGCAACCATCTCTGCAAACTCAGATGAGACTATTGGTAATCTTATTGCAGATGCAATGGAGAAAGTAGGAAAAGATGGTGTTATTACTGTTGAAGAGGCAAAAGGTATTGAAGATGAACTAGAGGTAGTTGAGGGAATGCAGTTTGACCGTGGTTATCTCTCTCCTTACTTTGTAACAAATACAGAGAAGATGACTTGTGAGATTGATAACCCACTCATTTTACTAACTGACGGCAAAATCACCTCATTAAAAGACCTAATTCCTGTACTAGAGCAGATTCAAAAGACAGGAAGACCACTTTTGATTATTGCTGATGATGTTGAAGGTGAGGCTCTTTCAACTTTAGTACTTAACAAATTAAAAGGTGTATTAAACATTACAGCTGTTAAAGCTCCAGGGTTTGGTGACCGTAAAAAAGCGATGTTACAAGATATTGCTATCTTAACAGGTGGAACACTTATTACTGATGAGCTTGGATTAACTCTTGAAAAGGTAACACTAGAAGAGCTTGGACAGTGTGGTAGAGTGGTTATTGACAAAGACAACACAGTTATTGTTGATGGAAAAGGCTCTAAAGAGGCTGTAGAGGCACGTGTAGCAGAGATTAAAGTACAAATGGAAAACACTACGAGCGAGTATGACAAAGAGAAGCTTCAAGAGCGTCTAGCTAAACTTGCAGGTGGTGTAGCTGTTATTAAAGTTGGTGCTGCTACAGAGACAGAGATGAAAGAGAAAAAAGACCGTGTTGACGATGCACTCTCTGCTACTAAAGCTGCTGTAGATGAAGGAATTGTAATTGGTGGTGGTGCTGCACTTATTAAGGCTGCTGCAAAAGTAGAGCTTGACTTAAGTGATGACCAACTTATTGGTGCAGAGATTATCTTAAGAGCTGTTCAAGCACCTATGAAGCAGATTGCAACTAATGCAGGATACGATGCAGGTGTTGTTGTCAACAAAGTAATGGAGACAGCAGATGAATCATTAGGATTTAACGCTGCAACTGGTGAGTATGTAGATATGCTTGAAGTAGGAATCATTGACCCACTTAAAGTAACTCGTGTTGCTCTTCTTAATGCAACTTCTGTATCATCTCTTCTTCTTACAACTGAAGCGACTATTTCAGATGTAAAAGAGAAAAACCTAGACATACCATCTCCTGCAATGCCAGATATGGGTGGTATGGGTGGAATGATGTAACTCTC
>JALVXC010000076.1:0-6048 GCA_027038275.1 Campylobacteraceae bacterium
CTTACTCGGGATGGATGCCAATGATAATACTTTTCAAATATTTTCTGTAACTCTTCTATATCTTCCATGATTTTTTTACTTTTTTATAAGTTTAGCATTTTTTTTTGTAAATGTCGTGGAGTGAGCTCTCTTATATCTGTTTTTTAATCTATTAAAGCTTTAAAGTAATATTAATATTTAATAGTACTATTCTTGAGTAGTATATTTTATAATTTTAAACTGTTTTTTTATATTGTTTTTTAGAGTCTATATTCTATATTTTCTAATTTTTATTTAGTTTAAGCTAAATATTTTAAAGTATTTAAAATTATTTTTAGTTTTAAATATTATAATTTGTTATTAAATAATTTATTTTATTAAAAAAATAATTAAAAATTAAATTTAATCAAAAAGTTATAAAAAATATAAAGGAAATTAAAATGGAAAAATTTAACAAAAAGCTAAAAGCTATTTTGTTGTTAATAGGAATAGTATTATTTACAATACCTACTTTTGCAACAACAGCAGATGCAGGGGCAGACAAAACACTAAATATTACTCCTAGTAAAAGAGCTGTCTATTTAAAAGGCTCAGGAACAGGAGAAAAACCTTTAACTTATAAATGGTATGAAGATGAAAGGTTTATTGGACGTGGTGCAGGTCGTTGGTATGTCATTACTCAAAGTGGTGAACATAATATCACTTTAGTTGTCAGAGATGCTAGTGGTACTACAGCTACAGATACAATGATAGTAACAGTAAACAAAGCAACAGCCAATGCAGGAGAAGACCAAGAGAGTAACTCTACATTAGTTCATTTAAGTGGTTCAGGAACAGGGAAAGCTCCTTTGAAATATAAGTGGTATGAAAAGGGTCATTTTATTGGAGAAGGGCAAAGTTATGATTATAATATTTCTCAAAATGGTCAACATGAGATTACTTTAGTTGTAACAGATGCTAATGGAGCTAAGGCTAAAGATAAAGTAGTAGTTACTATAAATAGTGGAGTAGATACACCATTAACAGCTAATGCAGGACCAGATAAAACACTTAATATTACACCGAGTAATAGAGCAGTCCATTTAAAAGGTTCAGGAACAGGAAAAGCTCCTTTGACTTATAAATGGTATGAAAGTGGTAAGTTTATTGGAACAGGTGCTAGTCGTTGGTATAGCATTACTAAAAATGGTCAACATGAGATTACTTTAGTTGTAGTTGATGTTGATGGGAATGAAGCTAATGATACTATGATGGTTACTGTAAATAATGGAATAGTACCACTAGATATAAACTGCACCCCACTATCAGACCCCCTACCAACAGGACTCTTTACAGCTCAACTAAATTGGAGTGATACTCGTGTAAGTATGGGATTGAGTAATAGATTTATGAGTGAACATGTAAACGGATGTGGTATAACAGCTGCAGGGTCTGGTGACTTAACACTCTATGATGTCTACAAAGGAACATATCCGATAAATGTTGTAGATGTAACAGGGTATGAAGATTTAGAAGAGAACCTTTCAGATGTAGTAACACTTCAAGTCAAAGCAGTAAATGTTAGAAAAACATATACATTTAACGTTACAGAAAAATACCAATACCCTAACTTAGGTCCAGATGGTGGGCATGTGGCAGATATTGTTGTTATTCAACCTGACCCAACCAAACCTGCTGTACCTGAAGTAATCCCAACAGTATCAAGCTATGGTGGTTATGGTGGTGGTAGTGGTGGTTGGTTTAGTGGTTGGTCTGGAAGTTGGTATGATGGAGGAACAAGCACTATACCTATTGTTACAACTAATCCTCCTCTATGTCAACCTGCTAAGAGCTGTGGATGTCTACCATGTGAGTTTCAAGTTCTTAAGTACCTCAATCAAGTACGACTTTCAGGACCTGTAAGTGGAGCAGATTTTATTCTCTATAAAGCCTCAGAAGAAGATAATGGTAGCAGAGAGATAATCTACCAAGGAAAAACAACCATTGGTAACAAAATAGAGAAAGCAGGACTAATCTCATTACCTGTACCATACCCTCAACAGACAAGATACAATGAAGAGGAACAAGCACTACTAGATGCCATAGAGGGTTACGATGGAGACTTCATACTAGAAGTGAGTGGTGGAGTAGATATAGATAAAAACAATGATTTAGTGCTAGACAGTACCTTTACTCCTGTTAATGGAAAACTACACCTTATCTTAACTAAAGAGAAACTTTTACGAAATGACTATAAAGTCAATATTTTAACAGAGATAGCCTATAAACTTAGTAGAGACCTCTTAGGAGAGAACTACGACAAAGTACGTCTACAAGCTAGATTAGATGATATTGGTAGACGGGTGTTTATAGAGAAACTCTACCCTGATGCAAACGAAGCTTTAGGGCGTAATGACCTCTTCTCTTGGATACCTGTAGCACATAAAAATTGGTTAGTTAAACCTTATGGTACAACCTTAGCACCAATAGTAAACCAAGTCTATGCAGGAGAAGAGATTTATAATGAAGCGTATAACTACGTCTATAATCCTCTCCCTGAATCACTAGCAACCGTACCTCTACTAAAAAGCCAGTGGTTTAAAGTAGATGAAAATGCTACAGGTGGTACACTCGTAGGTGGTGTAACTCCAATTACTGAGGGTAATAGCTCTATAACAGCTTATAGCCTTAGTGGTAGTGGAAGTGAACTCTTTAGAATAGAGAGCGATGGAAAAGTCTACCTCAAAGATAATGCTACACTAGATTATGAGAGTAAAACCATCTATCAGATGAAAATGAGTGCAACAAATGATGCAGGAGATAGTAGACCTGTTACACTCTATATTACAGTCAATAACATTCTTGATGTTCCTGAAGATAGAAGCTTTAGTGGAGGTGTCATAGCAGAAGATGCAGTAGAGGGTGATGTAGTAGGTGTATTGACCTTTTCTCCAGGAGCTAGTGCCATAGAACGCATAGAGATAGGTGGAGCAGATGCCTCTAGCTTTACGGTAGAGACTAACGGTACTATACATGTTAGCAGTTCAGCAAATTTTGACTATGAGACAAAAAATCATGCCAACATTACCTTACAAGCCTTTAACAGCTTTGGTGGTAGTAGAGTAGTACCTATACATATTGCTATTACCGATGCAGTTGATGTACCTATTGTTCAGATGTTAGATGTTCATCTTGAAGAGAATGCAACCATTGGAACAGTTGTTGGAAAAGTAAATATCCTTACCAATGACCCACTAACAGAAGTTAAACTCTTAGGTGATGGTGCAGATACCTTTAGCATAGATAGTAATGGAACTGTAAAAGTTGTCAAAGCACTTGACTATGAGAGTAGAGCCAACTATGTACTGCAAGTAAAAGCCTCTAATGTACAAGGCACAGGAAGATTAGGTACATTGGTTATACGTATAGACAATATAGCCGATGCACCACAGCTTAAGCGTACTGTACTTCGTGTTTTAGAACAGAGTCCAATAGACACAGTAGTAGGAGATGTTATTGTAGAGAGTGTAGGTGCTTCTGTCATTACAAGCTATGAACTTACAGGTATAGGAAGTGAAAACTTTAAGATAGATAGCAGTGGTACTATTCGCATAAATAACGCAAACTTAAGCCATACTACACAAGAGTTCTTTAACCTTTACGCTACAGCTACCAATGCAAATGGTAGAAGTTTAAGAGCTAGAGTGATTATCTACATAGATACACATAGACCAATACTTGGCATACTAAACGGTTGGGTCTATGAGAACAGTGCAGAGGGTACAGTAATAGGTACAGTACCTGTAGCAAGTACAGGTACTCCTATTACAAGTATGAGATTAGAGGGTACAGGGGCTGAGAACTTTACCATAGATGCAGGTGGCGTTGTTCGTGTGGCTACAGGTGCAACACTAGATTATGAGACTACTACAAACTATACCCTACAAGTTTTTGCAACAAATAGCATAGGAGAGAGTGATGCAAGAACACTCTATATTAGAGTTATAGACCTTTCCGACACTATTAAACTACAAGGCTTCTCTGCTACTGTCTATGAAGATATAGCAAAAGGAAGCACCATAGGCTTCATAAATGTTTTAGACAGAGGTGGAAAAACCATAGACCACTTCCTCTTAACAGGTGCAGGTTCAGAGAACTTTACAATCTCTAACACAGGTATAGTAGCTGTTAGTAATAGTGCCACACTAAACAGTCAAACAGAACCAAGCTACCATATAGGGGTTGTAGCAGTAGACAGCGATGAGAACAACAGTAGCCAAGTCTTTTTAGATATTTCTGTAGTAGATAGTATTAATATACCACCTCAATTGAGTGATGTAGTTTTAACTGTTTCAGAAAACACTCCTATAGGAACTACCATAGGAGCAACAACTATTGTTAGTAGAACAGCTTTAGTAGAACAGGCTTGGCTTATAGGTGAGGGAAAGGAAGCCTTTGAGCTTTTAACAAATGGAAGCATTGTACTTAAACAACCACTAGACTACGAGACCAAAAGAAGTTACTCTTTGGGAATGTATGCTCGTAACTCTTTAGGTAGTTCACAAGTAGCAACGCTTAATATTGATGTTGGTAATATTATAGATGATGAGCCTGTACTTAACGATACTAATCTTAGTGTGTTGGAAAATAGTGCTGTAGGTACAGTAGTTGGAAAAGTAGATATCAACAGTATAGGTACTTCTGCTATTGTAAGTATGAGACTAGAAGGTATTGGTGCTGAGAAATTTAGTATTGATGTCAATGGTACGGTGCGTGTAGTAGGAAGTATAGATTATGAGTCTAAAAAAGTCTACCACTTTAGAGCCATTGCTACCAATGCAAAAGTAGAGAGCAATGAGGCTACAGTAACCATAGAGGTGCAAAATGTAGCAGAGATAGCACCTGTGGTTTATGCCTTTAGAGGATATGTAGAGGAGAATGCAACATCAGGTACAGTGGTGGGCAATGTAACTCTAGCTAGTAGTGGTGATAGCCTAGTGACTGCTTATGAACTCAATGGTACAAAGGCTTCAGACTTTAGCATAGATAGCAATGGGACTATTACAGTTTCAAGCACAGCAGTGTTAAGTGAAGCGACACATAAGGTATACAATCTACAAGTACGAGCTAGAAATGCTGTAGGTTTTAGTAGCTATGTAAATGCAAACATTACGGTAACTTACGATAAGGCAGTACCATTTGAACCAAATAATCTAAAGCTACTTGATATTGGACATAATAGTTTGACCATAGGTTGGAGAGATAATTCAGAAAATGAGAGAGGGTTTAAGGTATATGTCAATGGAGAACTAAATGCAACACTAGACATAAACACCACAAGTTACAGAATTACAGGACTTGCAGAAGAGACTACTTACACCTTGACGGTTAAAGCCTTTAACGACAGAGGTGAGAGTGTTGGCTCTAGCATAGAGGGTATTACAGACATAGATAGGTCAGAGTATCTTAAGGCTGTGCTTGGGCAGAAGTGTGGTGTGGCTAGTAGTACGTTTGAGTCTTATTTTAATAGGGATACAGGTTACTATAGAGGAAGTATCTATTGTTATAATAGTTTAACAGATGAAGATATGCAGAACTTCAAAGCTTTAAAAAGTGTAGGAGGGTATTTATATATTTATAATAATAGTACCTTAACAAACCTAGATGGATTAAGTAACCTAAAAAGTGTGGGAGGTGAGTTGTATCTTATTAATAATAAACTCACCAATGTAGATGGTTTATCAAAACTAGAAAGTGTAGGAGGTGGAGTATATCTACAAAACAATCAACTGACCAATGTCAATGGACTAAGTAGCCTAAAAACAGTAGGTAGAGAGTTCCACTTAGAGAATAATAAATTAACAAATGTAAATGGTTTAAGTGCATTAACAAGCGTAGGAAGTCATTTTTATTTACAAAGTAATAAATTAACAAATGTAGACGGATTGAGTGCCTTAACAAATGTAGGAAGTCATTTCTATTTACAAAGTAATAAATTAACAAATGTCGATGGTTTAAGTGCCTTAACAAGTGTAGGAAATGACTTCAATGTAGAAAATAACCAACTCACTAACCTAGATGGACTTACTC
>JALVXC010000076.1:6148-12094 GCA_027038275.1 Campylobacteraceae bacterium
ATTTATATATTTATTACAATAGTACCTTAACAAACCTAGATGGATTAAGTAACTTAAAAAGTGTGGGAAGTGATTTGTATCTCATTAATAATAAACTTACCAATGTAGATGGTTTATCAAAACTAGAAAGTGTAGGAGGTGGAGTATATCTACAAAACAATCAACTGACCAATGTCAATGGACTAAGTAGCCTAAAAACAGTAGGTAGAGAGTTCCACTTAGAGAATAATAAATTAACAAATGTAGATGGTTTAAGTGCATTAACAAGTGTAGGAAATGACTTCAATATAGAAAACAACCAACTTACAAACCTAGATGGACTTAGTCATCTTACACATGTAGGAGGGTATGTGGCAATCTATAAGAACTCAAATCTTAAAGATATGTCAGGAATAGAAAATATAGTAGGAAGTGATGGAAAACTACTTTATATAGATACAAACCAATACACAACAAAAGCAAATAACCTCTTTAAACTCTGTTCTTATACATGGGATTTAAAAGATAGCAATGGAGACATAGATGACAATATGTCTCAAGTGTGTGGTACAGGTGATGAATTGAGTGAACCTGAAAAACTTCGAGTTGTTATGGAGGGCAAATGTTCAGTTAGCTATGGAGAGTTTGCATCACACTTTGATGCGAGTACAGGTGTATATGATACAAGCCTAGACTGCTCATACCAAGAACTAACCGATGAAGATTTAGATAAGTTTACTATACTAAACGAGATACAAGGAAGCTTCTCTATTAACGATAATAATTTAACGAACCTAGATGGACTAAGTAACCTCTCTTCTGTAGGTGGGTATTTCTATCTACACAATAATAAGATTACCGATACAAGTGGTTTAAACAGTTTAAGTAGTGTAGGAGGAGTATTTGACATCTCCTATAACACTATGTTCAACCTAGATGGACTAACTTCTCTTAATTCAGTAGCAGGTTTAGTAAAAATATATCACAATCCAAATCTAAACAACATTTCAGGACTTGGAAATCTAGTAGGAGTAGACGGTAAAAAAATTTACATAGACACAACAGACTATGCAGTTAAAGCAGATAGTTCAGATAACCTTTGTGATAGTAGATGGGACTTGTACGACACAACAGGAAACATCAACGACGATATGCGTAAACTTTGTAATGGCTACAGCTACACACCAAGTGATGAAGATAAACTAAGAGATGTACTTGGTAAACGATGTAGCATTGACTCTCTTACTTTCTATAGTAACTTTGAAGCGTCAACAGGTACATACACAGGAAATATTAACTGTACAGATGTAGAAGATGCAGATATGAGTAATTTTGAAGGACTCCTAGAAGTCGATGGTAACTTTGCCATAGAAGACTCCAACATTACCACTGTAGATGAGCTAATTCGTCTTAAAAGTGTAATAGGAACTCTGAGCATACAAAACAACTCACAACTTACAAATATACATGGACTTTCTAACATAGTAGGTACAGATGGAGAGAAGCTCATTATAGATGATGCAAGTCAATATAGTGTTAAAGCAGATGAGAACTTAGAGTTCTGTCAAATAGGATGGAATATCTATACAGGCACAGTAAATAGTGCAGATGATATGACTACGGTGTGTGCACCGTAGTTTAATTCATCAATGAATTTACCTCACTCCCATCGCTCCTGCGTGGGAGTGTATATGAGAGATTAAAATTTTCATTCAAGGGTGTTTTCAGTAAAAACACCCTAAATCTCCAAAAACTCAACCCCATCTTTAGACCCAATCAATAAAAAGCTCCGAAGCTTAGGAATATTTTTGACCTTATCAAGCTTCAAATACCCCTCAACCTGTTTAATCCCATCTTTTTTAATAGCCTCATAATTGTCATTACCCTTAACCCATTTTAGCTCAAACAGATAGTTGTTTGGAACTCTTACATCTCTACCAATGAGTAGAATATCAGGATATTTTTTGTTTTTTTCAGGTTGTGATTCTATAAAATAAAACTCTGCAAAACTAAAGAGTGAAAGAGCAATAACCTGAAAATACTTCTCATCAAACCCCATGTGGTCACGGTTGGAGAGAACTTTTATCACTTCGTTTAACTGCTCTTCAAAGGGTTTTGTATCACCTAAAAGAAGTTGGGTTAGAATTTTTCCAATAGATTTGGTTATCTTAAACTCATTTCGTCTCTCTAACTCTACAGTGAAGTAGTTAAAATAGAGCATCTTTATTACATAGTTTGGTATCTTAAACTCATACAGTCCATCTACTATCTCATCTTTAATCGTTATAAATCCCATAGAGTAGATAAGTGTTATAAAATCATCAGATGTAAAATCTCTGTTTAAATCATATCTATCTTTTATGACACCTGTTAAAGAGTTACCCTCTATTAAGTCTTCTAGTATTTTAAAGTTTTGTTCACTATCTCCAATATTAAAAAGCTTCATAATCGCTCTATAGTCACTTGCTACATTGACATCTAGCATTTTAGTAGGCATGGTACATCTTTTATAATCATATTTAGAGATAAAATAGTTAACCAAAGTTGAGTTATAGACTCTATTGTTAGCATTAACATTAAAAAGATACCCATTGTACCAAGTTTTGATTTTTTCTAGCAGTTCATCTTTATCTATATCTGAACACGCTTTAAATATAGACTCTTCTAAAGAGTAGGCTACCTCCTCTTGCGTAAAACCTGCCATCTCATTAAAGTTTTCCTCATTTGAGATATTGGAGACAATATTAAACCCACTACTTAAACTATCAAGAGTAATAGGTGTAACTCCTGTAATAAACATCTTCTGAACAGTTCCTGTTTGAGTTGCACCTTTGATTACCTCATAGAAACTTCGTACAAAGCCACCTTTGCTAACTATTTTTAGAAAATCTTCCATACTGTAAGCCAATATTGCATTGGCGAATTGGTCGTATTCGTCTATGAGGAGATAGATACTATCATTTTCAACTACATCAAAAAAGTACTTTAGCAATCCTGTAGGTGTCTCTATACTGTTTAAACTCTCTCTACTAATATCATAACCATAATTAGAAAAATAGCGATAGATAGCTGACTTAATATTATCTTTAAACCCCTCATATATAATCTCCATTCCACTGTCTGTATTAATCCCTGAAAACTCAAAAAAGAGAATTCTATAGCTACTTTTTAGAGGAGTTGGATTTTTGCCAATATAGGTATCATGAAACAAAGCATCAAACTCATGAGCTGAGTTTTCATCGTAGTAGTATTGTAGAGTAGAGAGAAACAGAGACTTTCCAAAACGTCTTGGGCGTAAAAAAATCATAAAACTTTCGTTAATATTTTCTAATTTTTCTATGTAGTTGGTTTTATCTATATAGAGATAATCATTATTGATTTTTATTTTTTTAAAATTACTTTCGCCGTATATTATCTTTTTCATCTATCTCTATCCTTTTTAAAAATTAAGCTTATTATACCATTTTTCTTGTTTCTGTGGAGTGCTAAAGAACTAAGATTTTAATGTGTTAAAGCAGACAGTGCAGACAATCTTTGTTTGCACCAATGTCAATGAATTAAGAAATTAATGCTCGAAATCCGTAGGTTCGATTTTATCGAACAGACTGTTTTGGCTTCACCCAAACCCTCTTACCATCAAAAACCACACCCATCTTTAAAATATTACTATATCCTCTCTTTTTAATCTCAACTTCATATTTTTTATCTTCTATCTGTTTTAGAGCCTTATCAAGAGCTACCTCTTTAGTCTTTTCTCTAAATTTATTAATCTTTTTTAGCTCCATAATAATTGCTAATCTATTTTTATCCTCTTTATGAAGCAATATAATATCAACCCTACCAAGTCCTGATTCTCTATTGGAGATTACCTCATAGTCATTAAGGCTTATTAAGATTCCAAGTAAAAAGGCATGATAGACTGCCTCTTCATTCTTTTTATTAACATCATAAAAAGAGAGTGTCTCTAAAACAAATTCACTAAACAGCTCTTCAAAAAGCTCTACATCTCCACCAATTAAAGCTTGTAAAAGGGTATTTAATCTATCATCTCTAAAACTCTCATTTAACCAACTAGAGATGATGTTTCTAAATATGTAGTGAACCTCTTTATTAGGAATAGTCAAATCACAATGGTAGGTTTTCTCTATTAACTCTTTGTTAACACATTTTAAGTAACCACTAAAAAAGAGCAAAGAGTAGATATTTTTGTCATTTTTCTCTATCTCACTAAAGACAATATTGCTATCTATTTGAGTTCTAATGCTTTCACCATTTAGCCACGCCTCTAAACTCTTTTTAAAATTTAAAGAGGAGATATTGATTAAGTGTTTTAGTAACTCATTAGAAGATGTATTTGCCCAATATGGTAGGAGTTCATGTTTTGGATTGTCTATAAAATTTAGAATTGACCAAGGGTTAAATATGGTCTCCTCTCCTATCTTATAACCATTGTATGAGTCACTTACCTCTTCATATTTATCACTTAATCCAAAATCAGCCAATATCTGCTTTGTCTCATTGACAGTAAAACCAAATCTATTACTATATCTTGTATCAGATATTGTATAAGTTGCAATATTATTAAGCCCACTAAAAATTGACTCTCTGCTAACTCTTAAAATTCCTGTAATAACTCCTCTATATAAAAAATCATTATCTTTAAATGCTCCACTAAGTAGGTTTCTAATAAACTCTATAAATTCGTTGTAGTACCCATGCAAGTATGAGGCGTGGATTGGGGTGTCGTACTCGTCTATGAGGATTACTACTTGTTGGTTATATTTTTGAGATAGTAGTTTAGAGAGTAGAGATAAGCTCTCTTCAATACTCGATTGTGTAGCTTTTCCCTCTAATATATTAAGATATTCTAATTTATCCAAAAAGTCTAAACTCTCTACATCTATCTCTTTATAGTGCCTCATAAACTCCCTTCTAATAAGTGAATAGAGTTTAATATAACTACTCTCAAAATCTCTCTGTTTTATATCTTTAAAACTCAAAAAGATAACAGGATATCTGTTTAGATGTTCTCTAAACTCTTCTGTTTGATAGATAGCTAAATCTTTAAAAAGCTCTTCGCTATCTTCTCTATTTTCAAAAAAATAGCGAAGCATAGAGAGATTTAGAGTCTTACCAAAACGTCTAGGTCTTGGTAGTAGAGTTATCTGTGCATTTGAGTTTATGAGTTCTTGGATTATTAATGATTTGTCTACAAAATAGTTATTGTCTTTTATTACTCTTCTAAAATCGCTTATGCCTATGGGTAGTCTTTTCATTTTTCTGCTTTGGGTTTTTAGTGTATTATAGCATATTCAACATCTATTAATTAACTTTATAATTTTAAATTGTTCTTTTCTGTTTCTTTTTAAGTATATATATTCTCTATTTTCTCTTCTCTTTTGATTTTAAACTAATTATTTATAATAATTAATAGTATTTTTACTTTTAATAATTATAATTTGTGAGTAAATAATTTAATATGTTTAATAAATTATTTAAATCAAAAAAAGGGAAAAGAAATGAAAATAGTTAGCAAAAGGCTAAAAGCTATTTTGTTGTTAATGGGTATAGTGGCATTTACAGTACCTACATTTGCAACAACAGCAGATGCGGGGACAGATAAAACACTTAATATTACTCCTAGTAAAAGAGCTGTCTATTTAAAAGGCACAGGAACAGGAAATGCACCTTTGACCTATAAGTGGTATGAGGATGATAAGTATATTGGATCTCATGCAAATCGTTGGTATGTCATTACTCAAAGTGGTGAACATAATATCACTTTAGTTGTAAGAGATGCTAGTGGTACTACAGCTACAGATACAATGATAGTAACAGTAAACAAAGCAACAGCCAATGCAGGAGAAGACCAAGAGAGTAACTCTACATTAGTTCATTTAAGTGGTTCAGGAACAGGGAAAGCTCCTTTGAAATATAAGTGGTATGAAAAGGGTCATTTTATTGGAG
>JALVXC010000077.1 GCA_027038275.1 Campylobacteraceae bacterium
AAACCGAAAGGAAAACTTAATGCAAATAACCGAATTTAACTCGCCAGAGTTCCAACTAAGAGCCATAACAATAAACAACGAGCCTTGGTTTCTAGCAAAACAAGTGTGCGATGTTTTAGGCTTAACTAATACAACTGAAACACTAAGAAGAGTGGACTCTGAAGACCTGAGTTCAGTAAAACTGAATTCAGGTGGACAGATGCGAAATATGAAGATTATAAACGAGAGTGGCTTATACCAAATAATCTTTATGAGCAACAAACCCCAAGCCAAAGCATTCAAAAAGTGGGTAACAAGCGAAGTACTGCCAAGCATTCGCAAAAGTGGCTCTTATATCTTGCCAGATAACAAGCCTACAAGCGACAAACTAGAGCTATCTGCAGAGCAAGTAGCTAGTATGCTAAGCTCGCTAACTAAAGGGTTCGAGATTTTAGCTATCGAAGTTGGCAACCTAAACAAAAAGCTAGAGCGTAAAACAAAAACACGCCAAAGCTCGCAAGCTAGAGCCATACACGAGTATAAAAGCAACTTAAAAGAGATGGAGATAGCTAAAGATATAGAAGCCATTATCTCTAACAACCCAGGCATAAACCAAACAAACCTATTTAAAAAGCTAGGCAAAAACCGAGACGATAAAACAATGCGAAAGATACTTACAAAATATACAGGTATTAGATGGAACTACAAACAAAGCGGAAGAGAGTGTCAGTACCGTATAGGTCCAGACTGCAATTAAAGCCCAAAAAGGGCTTTAACAACATTTAGTTAATGCAATGCAGTAGCATTGTACCCAAAAAAAGTTTAAAAAGGAGTACAAAAGATGACCCAACTAAAACAAAACTTTGTCGCTAAAGGCTTTAGCGTTACAAATTACGCCAAAAAAGTAGGTTTAGACCACGCTACCCTTAGCAGAGTACTAAACGGCAAATTAGAGCCTATCTCTAAGCGTAAAAACACCAAATTTGAAAAACTGCTAACAGCTCTAAGAGCCGACGGCATACTAGAGGCTTAAACCATGACAGTAAACCAACTAGCCCAAACACACAATATAAGCGAGCGTGCAATTAGAGCCAAAGCCAAAAAAGCTCTGCAAGCTGGCACAGCACTAAAAATAGGCGATAGCTCTTATAAAGTAGAGCTAAGCTCATCTGCCTCTAGCCGTGGAAAGGTTTATAAATTTAGCAAGCAAAACGATACTATTATTGTAGATATGGCTCTAAACGATGCCGATAAAAAGTGGTTAAAAGCCCCTAAAGATAAGCAACACACAGCAATACTAAAAGCAAAGTTAGTAGCACAGTGGGAGCGTAGAGATAAAAGTTTGAGTTTTGATAAATTTATAAAAACCCTTAGTAGCGAATTTAGCGACTTAACTATTGCTCAAGCCTCTTTTTTCAGATGGGTTAAAGCAGTTCGTAAAGCTAAAGAGTTAAATATACCACCCTCTTACCTACTTTTAGATAATCGTGGCGGTATGCGTGGCTCTGGCTCTTTAACTAAGCCTATGCAAAACTTTTTAGAAAACGAAATACTGCGTAACCCAACTATAAAATACAAGAGGCTTTGGCAATACTTAAAAAACAACTTCGATAATGTGCCTAGCTACTCCACAATAGAGCGTTTCGCAAAGCGTTTTATGGCAAATAATACCTTTGTTATGGAGTTTGCTAACGACCCTACCAAGGCTGTTGGCAAGCTTCGCCCTGCCTTTGGGAGAATGGATGCCAACATAACATACGCAAACCAACTGTGGGAGCTAGACGCAACACCAGCCGATATTATAACAGCCGATGGCAAAAGGCTAACAATATCCGCTGGTATAGATGTATATAGCAGAAGAGTAGTAGCAGTAATCGAAGAGACTGCATCGTTTACAACGCTTAGTAAGCTATTTAGAAAAGCTATAAAAATACTAGGCATACCAGATGCGGTAAAAACCGATAACGGTAAAGACTACACAAGTAATAACTTTAGCTATATGTGCCAACGCTTACAGACAGAGCAGATACTAACACCGCCCTATAGTGGCTACTATAAGCCCCATATAGAGCGTTTCTTTAGAACAATGTCGCACGAGCTATTCGAAGAGCTACCAGGCTACATAGGGCACAATGTAGCACAAAGAGAAGCTATACAAAACCGCCAAACTTTTCAAAAAAAGCTAGAGGCTCAAGCTAAGTGGCGAGAAGAGCAAAAAAACGGTAACGAATTTGCCAAAAAGTTCGCTCTAAAAAAAGAGAACTTAGGCTTAAGTATAACCCTGCCAATAACAAGAGCAGAGTTAGAAGAGTGGCTAGATAAGTGGCTAAAAATGTACGAAAACCGCTTGCACCGTGGCATTAACGCTAAGCCAATAGAGAAATTTAATAACTCGGTAGTGCCAATTAAAAGAGTTAGCGACCAGCGAGTACTCGACATTTTGGTAGGACTTAGCGAGCTTAAAAAAATAACCAAAAAAGGCATTACATGGAATAAAATAGTCTATACAGCACCAGAGCTTTGGGAGTTTGTAGGCGAAAAGGTTTATGTGCTTATGGACGACGACTTAGGCAAGGTTTATGTGTACGATACGAGCTATAACTACATAACCACAGCAACCGAGCCAGAGTTTAGCGGTAAGAGCCGTGCCGAGTTCATAAAAGCAACCAAAAAGTTCGATAAAAAGGTGCGTAAAATCGTAAAAATGCTCGAAGAGTTAAGAGCCGAGCCAAACGAATATATGAAACAACATATAGATTTAGCACTAGAGCAAATCGAACCAAACCAAACTAAGGAGCAGATAGGATATGAATTTAAAACCGACTTAACAAAAAGCGTAATAGAAGCACTAGAAGACAACAACCAAGAGGTGCACGAAGAGTTAAAAGACGACTCTATAGTGCCAACCGTGGATAC
>JALVXC010000078.1 GCA_027038275.1 Campylobacteraceae bacterium
TTTTAAATGTTTTATATTATCAAGAGATAAACGCATGGTTTTTAGAGTTTTTCAAGGCTAACTATCCAGCTGAATTGGCTGATAAAATGGTTTGGTTAACTAAAAAAGTATTTGATGGTGAGTTGAGTTTTTTGAATATTGGGTTAGGTGTTGGGTTGCTTTGGTGGATGTATAAGTAGTGGTCAGAGGAGTATCTGACCATATTTTAGAAGTGGTAACCAACTGTTACAATACTTTTAGTATCTGTCTTTTTGAATCCTATAGGAGGAGTGTTGTCATATCGTGCCTCTTCTGCAAGAGTTACACTTATGTTCTCTGCTACAGCAAAATTTAACCCCATAGAACCTAAAATTTCATAGTCATCAAAGTCATCAAAGTTTTCTAAAGCACCAGCTTTTAAAAAGAAAAGACTTGTCTTGCTAATTTTGTTTTCATATTCAATATACTCATTTAGTGAGGTAAAATCATGGTCTGGTTGATTGTCATAGTATCTCTCCCAGTTGTGGGCAACACCAAGTTTTGTTTTTAATGATTGTTTCCCATCATTGTAAAGCTCTTTTCCCATACCAGCACCAATATCAGCTTTATCGTCAAAGTTTAAAAATTTGTTTTTTAACCAGTTTGCAGAGAGATATCCTAACCAACCATTGCCAATAAACTGCTCTAAACCTAAGTTTGCTCGATACTCTTCATTGTCTCGAGTAGAGTTGTTTTCTGTCATAAAGGCAGAAGCGTCAAAGTTTACTTTTAAATCTTCGTTGTTTAATCCCGAAGTAGTATAGGCTAAGTCATATTTTCCATTGACATTAAGTGTTTTGGTGTTACCCGAAGTATTTACTAACCCAAAATTGATATTTTGTTTAACTTCATCTGCTATTGAAGATGAAGTTATTAGGGTTGTTAAAAGTATCGTGATTGATAATTTATTGTTCATAATATATAAACCTTTTTATGTATTTCAATATAATCATACATAAAAAAACATTAAATGTTATTAAAGTACCTCCTTTATCTTCTCTGCAACACCCTCAGCTTTAGTACCTAAAACTACTTGAATAGTTGTATGATTAGGCTTAATAACCCCTTTTGCTCCAAGCTTTATAAAGGCTTCATCATCTAAACTGCTAGAGTCTTTAACCTGCATTCTAAGCCGTGTAATACACGCATCGGTAGAGACAATATTCTCTCTTCCACCTAAAGCTTCTATAAAAGCTTCTGCCTCATTTGAGGTCTCACAACTCTCTTTGTCATTGTTATCAGGCGTAAAGATTTGGTATTTAAAGATTTTGATAATATAGTAAGAGACAATAAAATAGACAAACCCAAAAGTCAACCCAAGAGGTAAGATAAGTAGAGGATTTTTAGCTAATTTATAGTTAATAACATAGTCAATAAACCCTGCTGAAAAGCCATAACCGTGGTGAATGTCAAGTAGATAAGCACTTGCTACAGCTAAACCTGTCAAGATAGCATGAGCCACAAAGAGTAGGGGAGCTACAAACAGAAATAGAAACTCTAAAGGCTCTGTAATACCTGTTAAAAACGACGTGAGTGCAACTCCTGCTAAGATAGCCCCTGCTTTTTGTTTTTGCTCTTTTGGCGTAGTAGCATAGATAGCAAGTGCAAGGCTTGGGAGTCCAAACATCATAGTCACATAGAACCCTGCCATATAAACACCTGCTGTTGGGTCACCTGCAAAGAAACGGTGTAGGTCACCATTGGCTACTACTGTAACACCATCTTTAACATAAGAGTAGTCGCCTACTTGAAAGAGAAAAACAGAGTTTAATATATGGTGTAGACCTAAAGGAATAAGCAGACGATTAAGTGTTCCATAGAGAAAACCACCAATCTCATTGAGTCCAATAATACTATTTGAAAAGGCATCAATAGCCGATTGAGCATAGTGCCAGTAGTGACCTGCAATGACACCAACCAAAATAGAGGCAAGAGCAGTAATGATAGGTACAAAACGTTTACCTCCAAAGAAGCCTAAAAATTCAGGTGGTTTAACTGTATGAAAACGGTTATAGAGAAATCCTGCTAAGATACCTATAATAATACCAATAAAGACCCCCATATTTAGCTCTTTGTCTATCTGTAGATAGACAGCTTTAGCAATTAATATTCCAACTAGCCCTGCAAGAGCTGCTGCTCCATCGTTGTTTTTAGCTAAACCATAGGCAATTCCAACTGCAAAGAGCATATCTAGGTTAGAGAAGATGGCATCTCCTGCTACCTTCATAATATTGGCAATATCATCTGAAATAAATGGAATATCACCAAAACCAAAACGAAGTAAAATAGCTGCAACAGGAAGTACAGCAATAGGGGTCATAAGGGCTTTTCCTACCCTTTGAAGTAAGTTAAACATTTCTAATTCTCTCTTTCAAATTTGGAATAAGTTTAGCAGAGACAGAGAGGGTTGTGTAGTTCATACTAAGTAGTTTTTGAGTTGCTACATCTAACCCTGCTAGTTCTCCACAGATGCTAATTGGTTTTTTTACATCTTTTCTAATCTGTTCAAGTGCTAAAAGAAGTAGAGGAGATATAGGGTCAACGCTTAGTGTTGGGTGGGTTCTCTCTATGGCAAAGAGGTATTGTGTAAGGTCATTACTTCCTATGGAGTAGAAGTCAACTAAGTTATTAAACTCTTTTAGTCCAAAGATAATAGAGGGGACTTCTAGCATTATTCCAAATTGGATATTTGAGATATTTAGGTTGTTCTCTTTTGCTACGGTTTGGGCTATATTTTTTGCCTCTGTAAACTCTTCTATATTGCTTATCATTGGAAACATGATTTTTATGGTTTTTTTGTTCGATGAAATTGAACCTACGGCTTTAAAGATGGCTAGTAGTTGCTCTTTAAAGAGAGTTTGCTCTTGTAGGGAGAACCTTATTCCTCTAAGACCTAAAAATGGGTTCTCTTCTTTTGGAATGTCAATATAAGGTAACGACTTGTCACCACCTATGTCTAAGGTTCTTACTGTAACTTCATTAAAGAGTTCAAAGATAGCTTGGTAGGTTTGGGTTTGCTCCTCTACAGAAGGTTTATTTTTTGTAAATAGAAACTCAGTTCGTAAAAGTCCAACTCCATCTGCTCCTAGCTCTTTTGCCTCTTTGGCTGAGTCTAGGTCAGTAATATTGGCTAGGACTTTAACCTCTTTTCCTGATTTTGTCTTTGTTGTCTCAAAGCGTTTTTGAAAACTCTGCTCTTGCTCTTTTTTGAGTTTATCTTGTCTCTCTCTTGCTTCTTTTAAATCATTTTTAGTTGGTTCTAAGATAAGATTTCCACTGTTTGCATCAAGAATTACATCTAAAGAGTTGCTCTTTAGATTTTCATTTTGAATAATCATTGATGGAATATTTGCAGAGCGTAAAAGAATAGAAGCATGAGATAGTGTTGTACCTTTTTCTAAAATAACACCTTGAACAGGTGTATCTTTTAAGAGTGCTATGTCACTAGGGAGTAGGTCATCGGTAAATAAAATATAGGGGTTGTCAGGTGTTTTAAACTCTTTGTAAATACCCATCTCACTAAGCACTCTCTGTTCTATATCTCTATAGTCAGAGATTCGAGATTCAAATTTTGTATTTTTGAGTTTATCTATCTCTATTTGGATAAGTTCTTGAAATTTGCTTGGTTCTTCATCTTTAAGATTCATAAAAATATCTGTTTGGAGTAGTTGCATCTGTGCTAAATAGATATCTGCATTATCTTCCTCTTTATGCTTCTCATACATCTCCTCTAGTCCACTAATAGACATATCTATGGCATTAGATAATGGTACATTACTATCGTTATCTATTACCTGATAAATAAGTTCTATTAATGGGGCAATACCTATACCTTTTGCAATTGTCTCTCCTCTTAAAGAAGAAGCTTCATACTGCTCCTCTTCTTGCTTAATCTCTTTGACCTCTTTGTCATCACTCATAAGCTCTTTAAAAAGTTTGCTTAGCTCTTTACTCGCCTCTTGTGCCTCTTTACCTTTACATCTAAGTTCAAAACTATCTCCTTTCTCTAAAGAGAGCGATAAGATTTTAGGAACTTGTGTTGCCGATACCTCTTCCTCTTTTGCTTTAAGGGTAATGGTCGCATCAAATTTTTTAGCCTCATTTACAAATTTTGCAATAGGACGTAGATGAAAACCGTTTGATGATGTGACAGTAAGTGTAGTAGTTATGGTTGTTTTTGTATTAAATAATTTTTTTAGGAAATTCATAGGGGTATTGTAGCCAATAGAGACTAAGAGATTTAAAGCCTATTTAGAAGTTAATTTGTTAAATTTCATATTTTTTTCTATATTTATTGATATAATATGAATTATAAAGCTAAAAGTATATAAATTTATATTTAAATAATTAGTTAAAAAAGTTATATTAAACAAAAATTGCACAATTATGCTATAATATTGGTCTAAAAGAGAAAAGGAATATTATTATGAACCAACGCACCATTAAAAAACCAGTTGAAGTTGTAGGGATAGGGTTACATAAAGGAGAACCCATTAAATTGCGTCTTGAGCCTTTAGGAACAGATGCAGGAATAGTCTTTTATAGAGAAGATTTAGCATTGAGTATTCCTCTCTCTCCTTCTGTAGTTGTAGATACACAGATGGCAACGGTTATTGGTGCTAAAACCTCTCTAGGTGAGATGGGGACAATCTCTACTATTGAGCATTTTTTATCTGCTGTTTATGCTTATGGGATTGATAATCTTAGAGTTGTTGTAAATGGTAATGAGATGCCAATTATGGACGGTTCAGCTGCCTCTTTCTGTCTTCTATTAGATGAAGCTGGAATAGAAGAGCAAGATACTCCAAAAGAGATTATTCGTGTAAAAAGAGCTGTTGAAGTTCGTGATGGTAATAAGTTTGTAAGACTTGAACCAAGTAGTAGAGCTACATTTGATTTTGAGATAGATTTTGAACACCCTGTTATTGGACGACAGTCACAAGCCTACTCTTTTGGTACAAAACCTTTTGTTGAAGAGATTGCACGAGCTAGAACCTTTGGTTTTGCACGAGATATTCAGTACCTACAAAGTATTAACCTTGCACTAGGAGCAAGTCTAAACAATGCCATTGGTCTTGATGATGAGAAGGTTCTTAACCCAGAGGGTTTAAGATATGATAATGAGTTTGCTCGTCATAAAATCTTAGATGCTATGGGTGACATGATGGTAACAGGACATAACCTTTTAGCCTCTTATACCTCTTTTGCAGGTAGTCATAAACTTAACCATGAATTAACAGTAGCACTTTTAGCCGATAGGGCTAACTATGAGATAGTATCATTGTCAAGAAATCAAAGTCGGGAGTTTGCAAAAAGTTTTGCTTAGTTCTTATGAGATAGTTATTGTCTCCATCGCTTCACCTCTTCTTTTAGGGGTATATAGAGATGGAGAGCTTATTGAGACCATTGAAACAAAAGAGAAGACTTCAGATGTTTTGCTTAAGCTTTTGAGCAAACTGTCTGAAAAATATAACTACAAAAGGGTCATCTACACCTCAGGACCTGGTTCATATATGGCAATTAAATTGACCTATATTACACTTCGTACCCTAGAGATTTTAAATAATATTACTTTTGATGCTTGTGAAGCTTTTACACTAAATAACAACAAACCTATAAAAGCTATGGGAAAACTCTACTTTGTCAAAGAAAATAACACTATAATAACAAAAAAATTTGATGAGGTGTTAGAGCAACGGTTTGAATTACCTTCCATGTTGAGTGAAGTGACTATTTTAGAAAATAATAAACCGTTGTATATTCTTCCTGCCGTGTAATTTATTTAAAATTATGACATCAGCAAAGGGGAGAACTTTTGTTTGTATCGGTACCAGCAACGTCAGCTAACTTAGGACCAGGGTTTGATACTCTTGGTCTTTCAATTAATTTTCGTAATGAAGTGACTATTAAACCTTCTCGTTTCTTTTCAGTATCTACACGAGGAGAGGGTGCAGAGAACCCTCATATTCGTAAAAATATTCTATTTATGAATATTTTTAATAAACAGTATGAAAAGATAAAAGGTAGAAGAGATAATTTTAGATTTGAATTTACCAATCGTATACCAATTTCAAGAGGTTTAGGTTCATCTTCTGCTGTTATTACTGCGGCTCTGACTGCCTCTTTTGTAGCAGCAGGTGAGCGTTATAACAAACGTAAGATTTTAAATTTAGCTTTGGAGTATGAACCACACCCCGACAATATTACCCCTGCTGTAATGGGTGGATTTAATGTAGCCTGTGTAGAAGATAAAAAGGTCTACTCAAAAAAGAGAAAAGTTCCAGAGTACCTTCGTGCTGTTTTGGTTATTCCAAACAAAACAATCTCTACTGCAAAATCACGTAATGTGCTACCTGACTTGTATAGAACAGAGGAGATGGTATACTCTCTTTCACGCTCTTCATTTATGACAGCACTATTTATGACAGAGTCTTGGGATTTACTTAGAATTGCCTCTAAGGATATGATACATCAAACAAGAAGAATGAAGCAGATGCCAGAGCTTTTTGAAGTGCAAAAAACAGCACTCTCAAATGGTGCATTAATGAGTACACTTTCAGGTTCAGGCTCAACATTTTTTACCCTCTGTTATGCTGATGACGCTCCTAAAATTCATAGAGCTTTAGCAAAGAAATTCCCTAAATTTAGAGTCTTTACTAAAACTCTTGACAATTATGGTGTCACATCAAAGAGTTAAGTGCTTAATAACAAAAGTTGGGTATAATTATGCAAAAAAATGAACCAATACGCATGTGCATAGCATGTAGAGAACGAAAGCCTCAACAAAAACTACTTCGCCTACAAGAGAAAAACAGTAACATTTTTCCTTACTCTGGACAGGGTCGAAGTTTTTACCTTTGTAGTGGTTGTCGTGAAAACGAAAAAAAAGTAAAAGGTTTAATTAAACGTTTTCGACTCACAAGTGAAGATAGTGAACAGTTTGTTAAGTATTTAAAGGAGTTAGATAGGAATGGATAGAGTTAAAATCCAAGAGATTGCAGATGAAGCAGGTGCATCAAATGCAGTACTTATTGAAAAAGCTAAAGAGCTAGGTTATGATGTAAAAGCAGCCAACAGTACGGTAACGGTTGAACAAGCTGGTATATTAGTAGACTATATGATTAACGGAATTAAGCCAAAAACTAAAAAAGCAAAACCTACCATAGTAAAAAAAGTTAAAGTAGTTAAAGAAGAGATTAATAAGGTTGAAGAGTCAACGAAAAAAGAGCCAAATAGTGACAATGAAAAATCTTCTGAAACTACTAAAGAAGAAGTTAGCAAAAAGAGTTCAGAAGCTCCAAAGAAAATAGCTAAGAGACCTATTAGAAGAGGTTCTATTACCGCAACTCCTAAGAAGAAAAAAGAGCTTAAAATAGTAGAAAAAGAGATAAAAACTCCAGTAGAAGAGACTGTAAGTGAAGAAAAAGTTGAAGTAGAAACTTCTAAAGAAGATAAAGTTATAGAGAAAAAAATAGTAGAAAAAAAATCTACAGAAGAGGTAATCACTGAAGAAAAAGTTGAAGAGATTCCTGTAGATGAAAAACCAAAAGCAAGACGTAAACGTATTGGTATTACAGTTGTTAAAAAAGCCGATAGAGAGAAGCCAAAAATTAGAATTGTAGAAGAGCGTAAACCTATAGAAGTAACTCCTAAAAAGAGACCAACAGGTATGCCAACACCTCCTTCTAAAAAGAAGACTAAAAAAGTGGCTACTGCAAAAGATACAGGTCAAAAGCTTGATTTTATGTCAAATAAAGGTTTTGGTAATGGACGTAATCAAGTCACAGAAGTTGAAGAAGAACCAGAAGTACTCATGTTGGACTTTTCAGATAAAAATATTTATGAAGATATGATGCGTCAAGAGGCAAAACGTAAAGAGGAAGCTAAAAAGAGAGCTGCCGCTGGTATACAACATCAAGGTCGTGGACGTGGTGGACAGGGTGGTCGTCGTAGACCATCTGGTCTTAAGCGTGGTAGCAAAAAGAAAAAGTATATTAGAGAAGAGAAAAACAGAGAAATTACATCGGTAGAGATACCTGAAAATGTAAGAGTTTATGAGTTTGCTGAAAAGGTTGGTCGCTCAACTGGTGAAGTAATCAAAGTTCTATTTGCTCTTGGTACAATGTTTACTCAAAATGACTTTTTAGATAAAGACTCTATTGAAATCCTTGCTGATGAATTTGGTGTAGAGGTGCATACTATTGACCCACTTGATGCACTTGATTATGTAAAAGTTTACGATGCTCAAGAGGATGAAAATCCAACAGAGAGACCACCTGTTATTACTATTATGGGGCATGTTGACCATGGTAAAACATCACTACTTGATAAAATTCGTCAAACAAAAGTAGCAGATAGAGAAGCAGGTGGAATTACACAGCATGTTGGTGCTTATCAAGTTGAAAAAAATGGTAAAAAGATTACCTTTATTGATACTCCTGGTCACTCAGCATTTACAGAGATGCGTTCACGTGGGGCTCAAGCTACTGATATTGTTATTATTGTTGTTGCAGCAGATGATGGTGTAAAACAGCAAACAAGAGAGGCTGTCTCTCATGCTAAAGCGGCTGGAGTTCCTATTGTTGTTGCTATTAATAAAATGGATAAAGAGTCGGCTAACCCAGAGTTAGTAAAAGGTCAATTAGCAGAACTTGAAATTACTCCTGCTGAGTGGGGTGGAGAGCATGAATTTGTTCCTGTTTCAGCACATACAGGAGAGGGAATTGATGAGCTTCTTGAGACTCTACTGATTACAGCAGAGGTACTTGAACTTCAAGCAGACCCAAATAGAAATGCAAAAGCAGTTGTTGTTGAGGCATCTTTAGAGAAAGGGTTTGGTGCTACGGCAAATATTATTGTTCAAAATGGTACACTTAAAGTTGGTGACCCATTTGTGCTTGGAACAGCATTTGGTAAGGTAAAAACACTTATTTTAGATGATGGAACAAGAACAAAAGATATTGGCCCTAGTACTCCAGCTGCTGTTGTTGGTCTTTCAGATGTTCCAATGGCAGGAGATATACTTGTAGTAATGGACTCTGAAAAAGAGGCAAGAGAGTTGGCAGATAAACGTGCAGAGTATGCTAGAACTGTAGAGCTCTCTAAGAGTACTAAAGTTACTATTGATGACCTATCTGCGATTATTGCAGAGGGTAATTTAAAGGCTCTTCCTGTTATTATTAAAGCTGATGTTCAAGGTTCTCTTGAAGCTATTAAAGGGACACTAGCTGACCTTAAAAATGAAGAGGTTAAAGTCAATATTATTCATGAGGGAGTAGGTGGAATTACTGAATCAGATGTTCAATTAGCAGATGCCTCTGAACACTCTATTATTTTAGGTTTCAATGTTAGACCTACTGGTGCTGTTAAGAAAAAAGCAAAAGAGCTTGGTGTTGAGATTAAGACCTACTCAATTATCTATGAACTCTTAGATGATGTTAAAGCTCTTCTTGGTGGTATGATGAGTCCTACTATCTCTGAAGAGGTTACAGGTCAAGCTGAAGTTCGTGAGACATTTGTTGTTGCTAAAGTTGGAACTATTGCAGGTTGTAAAGTAGTTGATGGCTCTATTGTTCGTAATGCAGGTGCTAGACTTATTCGTGATGGTGTTGTTGTCTATACAACTACAATCTCATCTCTTAAACGCTTTAACGATGATGTTAAAGAGGTTAAAAATGGATTTGAGTGTGGTATTATGCTTAACAACTTCAATGACATTAAAGTTGGTGATGTTATTGAGACTTTCAAAGAGGTAGAGAAACAAGTAACATTAGATTAATCTAATGTTGCTGTAGGGGCAACCTCTGTGTTTGCCTTAATAATATTGATAATTTATAATTTCCATATAATTTAAATCGAGATTTAACGTGTGACATGGTCACATCTACGATATAGGGGAACAAATGAGAGAAGAAGAGATAAAAAGAAAGAGAACAGAATCACGCTTAGTAGAGCTAATTCCCGAAGCACTTTCAACTATGAATGACAACCGTATAAATGGACTTACCGTAACAGAAGTAGTCTGTTCAAGAGGTCGTTATGATGCAAAAGTTTACCTAGACAAATCCTATTTAGATGAAAAAGAGCAACATGAAGCATTAAAGCAATTGCGTGTTGTTTCAGGATATCTGTCTACATATATTCGAGAGAGTGAAGGGTGGTATAAAGCTCCAAAGTTTACATTTGAGTTTGATGACCAACTTGAAAAAATCTCTAAAATAGAGTCACTTTTCCAAGAGATAGCCAAAAGAAACAAAAAGGGTCAATCAGATGAGTCTTAATGAACAGATAGAAAAAATTGTTAAAGCTAATGGTGCAGACTTTTACGGAACAGAGACAGTTAAAGAGGATGGCAATACTATATTTAGAGTCTACATTACACACAAAGATGGCGTAACTCTTGATTTATGTGCAGAGATTTCAAATGAACTATCTGTCTTTTTTGATGTTAACCCACCTATGCATGGTGCTTATTTTCTTGAAGTAAGCTCCCCTGGAATTGAGCGTAAACTAGAAGAGCCAAAACACTTTATGTCAGCTATTGGTGAACGTGTAAAGTTCAAAGTTCATGGTGGTGACAAAGAGAAAGGTGAGATTACCTCTGCTGATGAGAGTGGTTTTACCATTGCTAAAAAGGGTGAAGATGTACGGTTTGAGTACAACAATATCTCTAAGGCTAAGACCTATTTTGAGTGGAATAAGGTGAAATAATTCAATACATTCCATAGAAAGTATAAAAATATGGATTCTGTTCCAAGTCTCACCACATTATTTTTGCTTATAAAGAGTAAAAGCTTGAAATGCATCAGGCAAAATCTAAAAAGTTTATAAAAATAAATAATAAATTTTTGGGGTTTGTGTTAGATGTAGGGTATAATAGGATAGAGTGACTTGTCTAAAGTGTAGTTATAGCAGAATTTAAAGTGAAATGTTATAATTTCATAAAAAAGGCAACAGATGATAATCTATATACATGGCTATGGAAGCTCAGGAAAAGGTGTAAAAGCTAAACTCTTTAAAGAGTATTTTAAGAGCCAAAATACCCCTTACATCTCTCCCTCTCTATCTTATGTTCCTGAATTGGCAATAGATACACTTGAACAGTTGATTGAATCTTATGATGATAAGGTAATGCTTATTGGTTCTTCTTTGGGTGGGTTTTATAGTATCTATTTGGCTGAGAAGTATGGACTAAAGGCAGTGCTTATTAACCCTGCTGTTGACTCTCCAACTACTTTAAAACAGAGAATTCTACCACTAAATGGTATGGCAACAAACTACTTTGATAATAGTCGCTATGAGTGGACTCAAAAACATATTGATATGTTGTTAAACTATAGAGTAAAAGAGGTTAAAAATGGAGAGTACCTTTTACTGTTACAAAAAGGCGATGATGTTTTAGACTATAAAGAGGCTTTGGCTAAACTACCTAAAGCTAAGAGTATAGTAGAAGAGGGTGGAACACACACCTTTGAAGGGATTGAACGGTACTTTGAGAATATTAAAGATTTTTTTAGCTAAAATAAATCTATGAGAAAATTAATAAACCTACTCCTTTTAACTGTTATGTCTTTATCTATAGCACATGGAGTAGTTTTTGAAAGTGACTCTGCTAACCACTGTTCGATAAAAGAGTATCTTAGTGAGTTTGACCACGCCATTGATGAACATCACGATAAACACAAAGATAACTGTTGTGAGATTCACTTTATGTTTCATCTCTCTTTTTTACTTCCTGATAATCTCTCTTTTTTTGAACAGATTACTCTTGATACGACCATAGAGTATAATTTACATCTTAACGATATCCTTTACTTTTAATAACACTTTTCGACCTCCTATAGCCTAAATAGTTTTTTAACCCCCCCCAAAAAAAATTACTATATTTAGGAATACCCATGAAAAAAAACTGATTATAACGGATTGTGTGGGCTACCCCTATAACCATTCAGAGAAGCAGAAATTAATAAATTATGAAGCCAATTATCATGATAACGAAATCCATTTAATCGTTCGGCAGGAGAGAGCTTTCCATT
>JALVXC010000079.1 GCA_027038275.1 Campylobacteraceae bacterium
TACCTTATTAAGTGCAAACTTTTTAGAGTTAAGAAGTAAGAGGGAAGAGTTAAGAATTATTTGCTTTGCTCACTGTTTACTTCTACAGCATTACTTAGACTCTTAACTATGTTATGTTTTAACATACCACATATAAGAATCTCAAAGTTCATAGAACTAAGAAAAGTAAGAACGGAAAAGAGAACAGAAAGAATTAACTAACTCTTAATTCTTAACTAAAAAGTAAAAACTCCGTCTTTACTTTTCTTAGAGGTGGGCTTAGAGGGAGGGTTATACCTGGCTCCATTCCGAACCCAGAAGTCAAGCCTCCCATCGCCGATAATACTTATCCTGTCTGGATTGGGAATGTAGGTCGCTGCCTCTTTGAAATTCTTTCTTTTTTATTACATCTTACTTTTTAAAAATTTTTAGTTTATCATTTTTTATGAAAAATAACTTTTGTGTTGTGTATTTTTGCTTAAAAAAGAAATTTTTAAAATAGCTCATTATCGATTTTTTAAATATGTATTGTATTACATCTTCTATCGTGATGTAATTGTAATACAATACATACTTGGAGCTAAAATAGATTACCTTGTATAAGCTTCTTCCCATAAACAATCTCAATAAACCTATCTTTAGACCTCAAAGCCTCATCAATCAAATCCAACCTAACTAATGAAACCAAAATAGCACAAGTTCGAGCTTGGCAGTTGATGGATTTTTTAGGGTTAAACTCTATATCTGAAAAGGTACTATAGGCTAAAAGCTCATCTACAATATCTCTACGGTTTTTATAGAGAGCATTAATATACATCCAATCATAAAAAGCAGTTTTTGGTTCATTTTCCCAAAACTCACCCTCAAACTCAAAACCAATTATATTATGTAATAGACATATTTTGTCTATAAATAAAGTTAAATTAATTTAAATATAGACATAATATGGGTACAAGATTTCATATAATATTTAAAAAATAGGAGGTCATTTAATGGGGAAGAGTAATGAGAATATAGAAAATCAAAAGTTATTATTTGCATTAAAAAATGATGATTTAGAGGGAGTTAAAAAAGCTTTAGATAGTGGTGTAAATATTGAAACTAAATTTTCGGATATGAAAGAGATGACTCCTCTAATTATCGCTTCTGGAAAAGGAAACAAAAAGATAGTTCAATTCCTTTTAGATAATGGAGCAAATATTGAAGCTAAAGATAATATTACTGGAAATACAGCCTTGATATAAGCATCTCGTAATGGACATATTGAGATAGTTCAGATTCTTTTAGAGAATGGGGCTAATATTGAAGCTAAACCTAAAAGTTTAGTTATTGGTTTACTAAGAATGATGATTGTTTTTAGAAAAAATAAAGCACTTAAATTTATCATAAATAGTATACTTGATTTATTTGAGAGTATAAATAGTCTGCTAATTCTATCTAAACTTAAAAAAAATAATAGAAATACAGCATTGGTAAAAGCTTCTAATAATGGACATAAAGCCATAGTTAAACTATTGATTGAAAATGGAGCTGATGTAGAGTTCATTAGATATAAGAAAAAAGTTTTTCTAAATTCTAAAGTTAAAGAGATAGTCGTTTCAATGATGGTGTTCATATTAAAGTTAATATTCCGTGGAACACCAATTAATTCTACTTTGGATATTAAAGAATTAATCAAAAAAATTCATCTTCAAGAAGAGAGAGAATTAAGTGACTTTGTTTTGCATTATAAATATCTTCAAAATAAAAAAGAGATAATGAGTAATCCTCAAAAACTTGTAAATATTTTAATAAACTTTACCATTGTTACCCCAATCAAATACACCACCCACCTATGGGACTTTGGAGATATAAAAAAAGAGTATGGAAGCTTTCAAGGTTTTATAAAAGCTATATCTGCACAATGGAAAGATATATAAAAAGAGTTAAAAGAACTTTCTCCAAATCTACATACTAAAATTTATAACTTTCTATTAAATGGGTCTAATGAAGATAGTTGGTGTAGTAGAGCAAAGATTAGTATTGGTTGGTCATCGTTAGAGGGATTAGAAGCGTGGTGTAATGAGGGTAATAATCCTTTTGACTTTAGATTAAAAGAGAGTTATGAAGTAGATAACAAAACCATTACTACTTTTGGCGAGATAATAAATCTCTTTAAACGAGAGATAGAGATACGAAATGAAAACAATATGTTGGAGAGTATCTTTTTAGAATATCAAAAAAAACTAGGACGAAAATTTAGTGTTGATTTGATTAAACTAAAAGGGAGAAGTTTTTATACCGATGTAGAGAAGTTTCAAGAGTCTGTTGGTCGAATATTTGAAGAAATAAAAAAACGAAATGATGCTCATAAGATAAGGATTGAAGTAGTTGAACCAAATGCAGAGTTTATTGAGCTAAAAATTACACAACTTAACTCATTTGCGAATAGAAGTGCAAAAGAGATGCTTGAAGAGGTAGATGATGGAGATTTTAAAATATTGAAAGAGAATCTTACAAACCTTTGTAATTGGAGTATTGAGAGTAGTTATGAGAAAGAGAGCTATAGAGTTAACTATTTACGGTCATCAAATATACAAGAGATAGAAAAACTCAATTTTGCTGTTGATGGATTTATACATATATTAAGGTTTTATAAATAATGAAAAAGATTTTACTATTAGAAGATAGACAAGCACGACAACAACTATTTATGAATCATACCAATATTGATTTAAATGAGTATTGTGATATTTTAGATAATAGAACAGGTCAAGCGTAGGCTGTCGAAAAAAGCTAATTTAAGTAATTATTATACCCCTGAAAGATGGATATAAAAAAATCCAAAGAAAACAAACAATAAAAAACATAAATTTTTTCGATAAAATAAAAGAAAAAAAGATTAT
>JALVXC010000080.1 GCA_027038275.1 Campylobacteraceae bacterium
AATCTATATTGTACATAATGACAGTTGAAGCAATAAGTGCGTCCATTATTTTTGTATTGTGAGACAGCGTATAACGGTCTAAAATCTCTCTTGCCAAAGATATAATCTCTTGGTTCATTTTTAAGACTTCAAACTTCAAAAGTTCAAAAATTGCACTTTGGATTTAAATTCGGGATTATCTTTTTTTAATATAGTTTAACTCTCTTTTGTCTCTTGCTCCTTGATAGAGTTCCATAATAACAACATCATTAATATAAACAGTATCAAAACTATCAACAAACGCTACAAGTGCTTCATTATCTCTCTCTTTTAAATAGTCAATAACTATATTTGTATCTACAAAAACTATCGCCATGCATTCTCTCGCAGTTTTCGAGCATATTGGGCTACATCATCAATATCTTTAAATGGATTAGCACTATCATCAACCTCTTCAATATCATCAAATTGTAACTTATAAGAGTTCTTTTGTGGGTCAAGAGGAGTAATGTTGAACTCATTTTGTTTTCTATATTTTTCTAGATTCATTAAAATAAATTCAGAAAATTTTTTAACATCTGATTTTAGTTCATTTATAAAAAAATGCTCTATTTCAGGGTTATCTATTTTTATAGTCATAGTTGTACCTCTATTTTTTAACTTATTTTGATTATAACCAATTTTGACTAAAGATAGAATATTTTTTTATACTACATAATCTTGCTTCAAGCTTATAAACAAAAAAACTAACTCTTCACTTCACGGAGTGACAAGTCCCCTTTATATCGGGTCAAATCGTAATACGATGTATTTAGAGTACTCTCTTATACTCCTATGTCTCAATCCCCTTTATATCGGGTCAAATCGTAATCAATGGCATTTGAACAATACGCAGTAAAAGCAAGGTCTCAATCCCCTTTATATCGGGTCAAATCATGAGGAGCGTTAAGCGAACGACAACTGCTTGTCGTTTGTAGCGACGGAACCGAAGGTGTTGTGCTTCAGCACCACCGTAGGCTAAATGTTCAAACAGCTAAACAATCTCTTTGCTTAACTGTCTCAATCCCCTTTATATCGGGTCAAATCGTAATAAACAGCAAAGGCGAGTGGGTTCGTCGATTTTCGTCTCAATCCCCTTTATATCGGGTCAAATCGTAATCAAGAGATTTCTCAATAATCGCTCAAAGAGTGGTGTCTCAATCCCCTTTATATCGGGTCAAATCGTAATGTATGTCTTCACAAGAGCTATCAGATGAATTAAGTCTCAATCCCCTTTATATCGGGTCAAATCGTAATAAGAGAAATTAAAAGACAATAGAACTTTTAAAGGTCTCAATCCCCTTTATATCGGGTCAAATCGTAATTAAAAAATCGCATTTATCAAGTGGTAATTTAAAAGGTCTCAATCCCCTTTATATCGGGTCAAATCGTAATTCATTCATTTGGTGGTAGTCCTTATATGAAAATTGGTCTCAATCCCCTTTATATCGGGTCAAATCGTAATAAGATACTTCCATAGACATTTTAGTTTTGCCTGTCTCAATCCCCTTTATATCGGGTCAAATCGTAATGGCATCTCTCTACTAATAGGAGAAAAGAAAGCGAGTCTCAATCCCCTTTATATCGGGTCAAATCGTAATTATCTACAAAATAAGATTACAGAGGTACAAGAGGTCTCAATCCCCTTTATATCGGGTCAAATCGTAATATACTAGAGGCAGTAAAGCCATTGTTAGCTAAATAGTCTCAATCCCCTTTATATCGGGTCAAATCGTAATAAGAGTTTTATTTTGAATTAGATGTGGTGCGAATAGTCTCAATCCCCTTTATATCGGGTCAAATCGTAATTAATAGAATTTACTTCATGAACGCTACAAATGAAGGTCTCAATCCCCTTTATATCGGGTCAAATCGTAATTATCCCTTGATATAATTAAGGATAAGTCAGGTAAGTCTCAATCCCCTTTATATCGGGTCAAATCGTAATACTTTGGAATGATAATAATATACAAGATGTTATAAGTCTCAATCCCCTTTATATCGGGTCAAATCGTAATGCGTATAGAGACGAATATCAGTCACGCAAAAATGTCTCAATCCCCTTTATATCGGGTCAAATCGTAATAAATCTACTATTAAATGTAATCGCATGGAGCTAGTCTCAATCCCCTTTATATCGGGTCAAATCGTAATTGATTTGCTCATTAAACTCAGTCCTTCTATTGGTCTCAATCCCCTTTATATCGGGTCAAATCGTAATCAATCTGAAATAGATGTAATTCTAAATGAAATTGGTCTCAATCCCCTTTATATCGGGTCAAATCGTAATAATGAGAAAAAGAGGAGTGAGTGATAGAGAGAGGGTCTCAATCCCCTTTATATCGGGTCAAATCGTAATGAGATACTTCTGTGTCTAATTTCCAACATTGGTCTCAATCCCCTTTATATCGGGTCAAATCGTAATACCACACAAAAAACAGAAGAAGAAAAAAAAGAGCTGTCTCAATCCCCTTTATATCGGGTCAAATCGTAATACAAGATGTGATAGTAGATGTGTTTGATAAGCTGTCTCAATCCCCTTTATATCGGGTCAAATCGTAATGTACTTGGGCAACTTTAAGAATCCCTGAATGGAAGTCTCAATCCCCTTTATATCGGGTCAAATCGTAATAAAAAGATTAAAAGAAAGGACTAAAAGTGTTTAGTCTCAATCCCCTTTATATCGGGTCAAATCGTAATTATTTAAGGGTTAATCGTATTTATATACTTTGTCTCAATCCCCTTTATATCGGGTCAAATCGTAATTGCATGGGATTATTTTAATAATACTTGGAATACGTCTCAATCCCCTTTATATCGGGTCAAATCGTAATTATTGAC
>JALVXC010000081.1 GCA_027038275.1 Campylobacteraceae bacterium
TATTGTGGGTTTTTTGGGGGCAGTTGGGGGGTTGGAGAGTTTTGATGATTATCAGTTTTTAAATAATATTCAATACTCAGTCAAGATAAATAGCATTGAGGGAAAAGAGAACTTTTGTTTTAATGGGGTTAAAGATGCTCTGCCCTCTGTTAAAAATGCTAGACAAAATATAAAACAGAGAAAGCAGTTTTATAGGGAGTTATTGGTTAAACCTAGCTATAAGATTTTTATTGATTTTTCTGCTTGTTGGGAGGAGTCTAAGGCTATTAGAGAGAATCTTAAAAACCATATAGCACTCTATCAGCCCTATATGGGCATAAATCTCTGTTTGGCTAATTTTGAGTTTGTAGGTGAGTATCAAAAAGAGGTTATTCAGAACACTAAACTTGTGGAGATGGACTCCTTTGTAACGCTTGATAGCAAATTTGAGATAGAGTTTGATAGAAACTACAGTGATATTCGTATGGCAACGCTCATAAAAGAGGGTAGAGTCTTTGGAGGGTTTCAAGATGTGCTTGTGGAGTTGAGTGGAAAAACCATTTTGGCTAAACCCAAAGAGTATGTAGAGGTCAATGGCTATAGGGTGTTGATGCTATGAATTATCTCTCTCACCCCACACAAAGACTGACAAAGCATATTGCCAATATTCAAGCCTATGATAGAGAAGATAGCCTTTTTGTTAAGGCTGTTTTGTTTCACGACTTGGGTAAGGTTTTAGATAGTTTTCAAGACTATATCCAAAAAAAGAGTAAAAGCTCTGAACCTCATGCACCTATTTCGGGGATTATCTATCTTTTAAACCATACAGATAGCACTCTGCTTATTAAAAAAGATGACCTTTTTGTCTTTAATGCTATTATCTCTCATCATGGAAAGCTAAAGAGTTTTAAAAATCCTGATGGGGGGCATGATATTTTAGAGTTTTTTAGAGAAGAGGTAGCTACTAAAAATATTAAAGAGATTTATAGCAAAAAAGATGTGGTTGAGTATGTAGAGTTAAGAGAGATAGATACTAAAAAGTTTAGAAAACTTAGAAGGAAAAATAGAGATTTAACATTTGATGTCAAAGATTTTATTGCTCAAAAGCTACTCTTTTCTAAACTGATTTTTGCAGATAAGTATGAGGCGATTTATAAAACTCACTATCTTAAAGTAGAAAATCAAAACAGTGTAGCAGAGTTAAAAAGAGAGCTTAGAAAAATCATAAAAGTAACCGACCCCAAACGAGACGAAGTCAAAAATGATATTTTAAACTCTTATGATAGAGACTATAGTATCTTTACCCTAACAGCACCCACAGGCATAGGTAAAACACTCACTTCACTAGAGTTGGCTCTAAAGATAAAAGAGGATAAAGAGCTTAGTAAGATTATCTATATTTTGCCTTTTACCTCGATTATTGACCAGACTTATGAGATTTTTGATAAACTCTTTCCCCAGCAGATAACCAAACATCACTACGCTGTAACATTTGATGAGAACCAAGAGGAGAACAATAGAGAGTATGACCGATGGAAGTTTATTTTAAACTCTTGGAGCGACCCTTTTATTGTCTCTACACTCTATCAACTCTTTTTTGCTCTACTCTCTAACAAAAACAGTGACAATATTAAGTTTCAAGCCCTACAAAATGCTGTAATTGTCCTAGATGAGGTTCAAGCCATTCCCTTTAACCTTTGGAAAGCCTTTAAGGCTCTTTTGCCTCTACTCTCTTCTAAGCTAAATAGCACTTTTATTTTAATGAGTGCTACTATGCCTATTTTGACCGATAAAACGATGGCTTTGGAGTTGGCAGATAAAAAAGAGATTTTTAAAGAGAAAAACAGATATGTGTTAAAATATTTTCCCGATGATACCCTAGAGGCTTTGGCAAGTGCTATTGTCAATGAGTATCAAAAAGGCAACTCTGTTTTATGTGTTGTCAATACAATTAAGCGTTCTAAACTGCTTTATAAGATGGTTAAGGAGTCTGTAAAGAGTAGTTATTGCTTGAACTCCTATATGTTTTTTGAAGATAGAAAAGAGGTTGTAGAGAGTATAAAAGATAGCTTTAGCAGTAATGTAACAGCCAAAATACTTATCTCAACCCAAGTTATAGAAGCAGGGGTTGACCTAGATTTTGATATAGGTTTTAGAGAGTTTGCACCTATTAGCTCGATTATCCAAACAGCAGGACGAGTCAATAGAGAAGATAAAAAGGGTATGAGTGATATTTTTATTTTTGAGTTAAAAAAGAGTGCCAAGATTTATGATGCTATTATGATGAGTGAGAGCAAAAAAACTCTTTTAGAGCCTTTGAAAAACCAAGATATAGAAGAGAGAGACATTTTACCCTATATCGAAGCCTACTTTAATGCTCTTGATGAGAACAAAGGAGAGAGTGGTATATTAGAGGATATAGCAGATTTTAATTTTGATGCGATTTCTAAAAAAAATAGAGATGCTTTTGGATTGGAGCAAGACTATATTAAATCGGTCGCTTTGGGGGTTGATTTGAAAGATTTTGAATACCAATATTTTGAAAGAGTCAAAGGGAAAAAACCTCATGAGATGAAACGAGAAAAAGAGAAGCTTATGAGAGAGTTTCAATCTAAGGTTTTAAATATTAAAGAGAAAGATTTACAAGATTTGGAGATAGGAGAGATACCACATAGTAATATTTTTGGGATTTATTATATTTCAGATATAGAGGATATTTACTCTAAAGAGAGTGGGTTTAGGTTGAAAGAGGAGAGAGAGGAAGATGATGTGTTTGAGTTTTGAGTGTTGTGTTGTTGTTTTAACACCACAATATGAGTGATAATTTTAAAAAAAGGAACAAGGGAATGGAAAAGATTGTATTTGAGTGTGA
>JALVXC010000082.1 GCA_027038275.1 Campylobacteraceae bacterium
GAGAATCAAGCTCAAGGCTCTGAAAACTCAGGTGCTCAAAGCAATGCAGATGAGAATCAAGCTCACGGCTCTAACAACTCAAACTCTCAAAGCAATGCAGATGAGAATCAAGCAGAAGGCTCTAGCAACTCAAGCTCACAAGCTTCTACTCAAATAAATTAAAAAGATACCATAAAGGCAGATTAATATATCTGCCTATCTAGTAATTTTTAACTAAAAATAGCCTTATGCTCAACCATAGCACAATAGTTTTGAACCACAGCAATTCCAGCCTCTTTTACTCTGTTGGCAGCTTCATTATTAACTAAACCAAGTTGAGTCCAATAGACCTTTACATCTCCACGAGCAATCACAGCATCAGCCACAGCTCCAAGAGCAGCAGGTTTTCTAAAGACAACTACCATATCTACAGGCTCATCAATCTCGGCTAAACTTCTATATACTTTTTCACCTAAAATCTCATCATGCTTAGGGTAGATAGGTATCATTTTATAACCTACTTCTTTTAAATACTTAGCTACACGATTACTAGCTTTAGAGGAGTCAGGAGAACAACCTACAACAGCTATAGTTTTTACATCTTCAAAATATCTTTTCATCTCATCTCTATTTGAGTTAACTCTTGGTATTTCACATTCCATCTTTAATCCTTTACGATATAATTACACCAATATATTATCTAGGAAACATAAAATGTTAGATTTAAAATCTATAAAAAAAGCACAAGAACGCTTAAATGGGGTAATTCACCATACTCCTTTTTCATATGCACCCATACTCTCTGAAATAACTAACTATAAAGTTTACTTAAAAAAAGAGAATCTTCAACGTACAGGTGCATTTAAACTTCGTGGAGCATTTAATAAAATAGCCTCTCTTATTGAAGCAGGGAAAAGAGGTGGAGTTGTAGCAGCAAGTGCAGGAAATCATGCTCAAGGAGTTGCATTTTCAGCAAAATATTTTAATATAGAGGCTACTATTGTTATGCCTGACTCTACCCCTTTAAATAAAATTCAAGGGGTAAAAGAGTTTGGAGCAAAAGTTATTTTACATGGGGCGAACTATGATGAAGCATACTCTTATGCTATAAAATATACAAAAGAGAATAACTTAGAGTTTGTTCACCCTTTTACTGATGATGAAGTAATATCAGGACAAGGTACAATTGCTATTGAAATGTTAGAGGTAGAACCAAACTTAGATGCAATTATTGTACCTGTTGGTGGTGGTGGACTTATTTCAGGAATAGGCATTGCAACCAATGCTATAAATCCAAAAACCAAAATAATTGGAGTAGCTTCAGCAGGAGCTCCTGCTATGAAAGAGTCCTATGATACAAAAGAGGCACATGGAACACAAAGTGTACGAACTATTGCCGATGGAATTGCTGTTCGTGATGCCTCACCCATTACTCTTGAACATATTTTAAAAGAGGTAGATAGCTTAGAGCTAGTCTGTGAAGATGAGATTGCCTCTGCCATTCTATTTTTGTTAGAGAAGCAAAAACTTTTGGTTGAAGGAGCTGGTGCTGTAGGTGTCGCAGCTCTACTTCATAACAAAATTCCTCTTGAAAAAGGCTCTAAGATAGGCATTGTCCTAAGTGGTGGAAATATTGATGTAACGATGCTCTCACTCATTATAGAAAAAGGGCTTGTAAAGAGTAGTCGAAAGATGAAACTCTCTGTTATTATGGTTGACAAACCAGGCTCACTTATGGCATTTACAGATTTATTAACTAAAGTAGGTGCAAATATTGTTCATATTGGTTACGATAGAACCTCTACCGACCTTGAGTTTGGTGATGCTGTAGTCTCTGTCCATTTAGAGACTAAAGGGGTTGAACACCAAGAAGAGGTTCGTAATATTTTACGAAAAGAGAACTTTATTTTTAAAGAGTTAAGATAGGAGGAGAAAATATGGCATATAACAAATTAACCCAAGAAGAGAAAAGAGTCATTATAGATAAAGGAACAGAACGTTCTTTTACAGGAAAATTTTGGAATCATCATGAAAATGGTATGTATCTCTGTCGTCAGTGCAATGCAGAGCTATTTCCATCAAATACTAAATTTGACTCTGGTACAGGTTGGCCTAGTTTTGATGATTCAGTAGAAGGTGCAATAACAGAGTTGCCAGATGCAGATGGTAGACGTATAGAGATAGTCTGTTCAAACTGTGGTGGTCACCTTGGGCATGTATTTAGAGGTGAGGGTATGACAGAAAAAAATACACGTCACTGTGTAAACTCTATCTCTTTAGATTTTGTGGCTAAAAAATAATATGTAGTCTTTATTTATTTAGAGACTATAAGTTAAATAGCTGAAGCCATATGATTATTTTGAGGAATAACCCTTCGTCCCCATAAAAAATGTCTCTTATAATATAAATGCTCATTAAAATTAAAAACAACAACTTTTTTAGCACCAGAACTAGCATGAATAAAATTTCCATTACCTAAATAGATACCCACATGTGTTACTCGATTTGGGTGTCTTCTTTTTGTTGCAAAAAATACTAAATCTCCCTTTTTAAGTTCAGAAAATGATACAAGTTGACCCTTTTTAGCTTGGTCACGAGAGACACGTGGAAGATGAATACCCACATCACCAAAAACTTTTCGTGTAAATCCAGAACAATCATAGTTAACAGGTCCAGTTGCCCCCCAAACATATTTATGTCCTAAAAGCTCTTTTGCATTCCACTCTATCTCATCTTCAACTTTTAGAGGAACCCAATTCTCCTCTTGTTTTGATACTTGAGTTGATATTTGGTTAGAACGTAAACTTAATTTTGTTAAATTAATTGGCTGTTTCTGCTCCTTTACTTCAGAAACAACTATTGAGACCTTCTCCTTTTTTATTATCTCTTTTTTAACTTGTGGTTGTGTTTGACTACACGCAGATATAAATAACACGAGTACTAAGAGTAATCCGCTACGAACTTTACCTTCTAACATAATTCAAATCCTCCTTACTTGATATCTGGATAAGAAAAGCATAACAAATTTTTTCACTTTTGTCTTGCATATTTTTTAATATTTTTAGAGTTTGTGAAAAAAAAGTTCATTTTCTATGATTAAATGTTTTTTTATCAACAATAAATAATATTAATAATTTTCTTATATGATTTTTAAACATAATTAGTGAATAAATTTTATAATTATAATAGGAAATTAATGAGATTAAGTCATTTGAAAGTAGTTTTAAGATAAAGATTTTTTTAATATAAAAAATTAATTATATATATAAGTTTTATTTAATATCAGACAAAAAGTCTGATAATTTTTATGTAGTTAACTCTTGAAGAGATGTTTTAGCAGCTAAAATTGCCTCCTCTATCATCTCATCTGTTGTAACTGTAGAGATAAACCCTGTCTCATAAGAAGAACAAGCAAGATAAACTCCTTTTTCTAACATCTTACCATGGAACTTACCAAAGAGTTCAGAGTCATTCTCTAAAGCGTCATCAAAGTTTTTTACAGGTTTATCAGAGAAGAAAAAACCAAACATAGAGCCACGAACATCAGTCACCATTGGAACACCTACAGCATCTGCTGCCTCTTTAAAGCCCTCCATCAATCTTTTAGCTCTCTTCTCTAAAGTAGTATATATTTCAGGGTTTGACTTTAACTTTCTAAGTGAAGCTAAACCAGCAGCCATAGCAACAGGGTTACCAGAGAGTGTTCCTGCTTGATATATTGGACCTTCTGGTGAAAGCTCTGCCATAATCTCTTTTCTAGTTCCAAAAGCACCTACTGGCATTCCTGCACCTATTACCTTTCCAAGAGTTACTATGTCTGGTTTTACACTACCAACCCCTTGGTAACCCTTTAGAGAGGCTCTAAATCCACTCATAACCTCATCAAATATCAATAAAGCTCCATGCTCATCACATAAATCTCTAAGCTCCTCTAAAAATGCTTCATCAGCAGGAACAAGACCCATATTTCCTGCTATTGGCTCAATAATAATAGAACTTACACCCTCCTCACTCTGCTCAAAACATTTTTTTACAGACTCAATATCATTGTAAGTAGCTAAAAGTGTATGTTTGGTCAAATCAGCAGGAACCCCAGGGCTAGATGGACTTCCAAAAGTTGCCATGCCTGAACCTGCTTGAACTAAGAGTGAATCTGCATGACCATGGTAACACCCTGTAAACTTTATAAAATCATCTCTTTTAGTATACCCACGAGCCAAACGAATAGCAGACATAACAGCCTCTGTACCAGAACTTACAAAACGTACCTTCTCAATGCTATCAAACATCTCTACTATCTCTTTTGCTAACTTAGTTTCTGTAAGTGTAGGAGCTCCAAAACTAAGACCTTTTTTAACAGCCTCTATGACTGCACTCTCTACATCGGCATCACAGTGACCTAAAATAAGTGGTCCCCAGCTCTGAACAAAATCTATATACTTGTTTCCGTCTATATCTATAAGGTATCCCCCCTCACCTCTTTCTATAAAAACAGGTGTTCCACCAACTGAAGAAAATGCTCGAACAGGAGAGTCAACACCCCCAGGAATAACCTCGTAAGCCTCTTTAAATGCCACTTCACTATTGTTATAACTCATTCTTTTTAATCCTAATTAAATTTTTTTTGATTATACTCTTTTTAATATTTTAACTTGGACGGTTTATGAGGTTTTTTGTTGCATTTATTGTATCTCTGTTAATCTATGCTTTAGTTATTTGGCTCTTTGTAACAAAGTTTTCAGATATTGAAGTCTACCCTCATAAGAAAAATGACCATATAGTTAAGATAGATATTCGTAATATTCCTATACCTAAGAAAACAACTCCACCAGCACCAAAAGTTCAACCCCAAAAGGTAGAAAAAGAACCTACAGTTGCAACACCTATAGTTGTACCGAAAAAGAAGCATGTTAAGAAAAAGCCTACAAAAAAGAGACCTATTGTCAAAAAGAAGCCACATAAAAAGAGTACTCCAAAAAAGAAGCTAACAAAGAAGAAGCCTGTTCATAAAAAAGCTATTAAGAAAAAAGTTCCTAAAAAGAAAATTCTCAAAAAGAGACCTAAAAAAAATATACCAAAACAGGAGTCTACAGACGATATTGTTTATATTCCAGATACATTTATAGAGCAACCAAAAACGCCCAAAGAGTCTAATGACCTTGCATCTTTTCTAGGTTCTCCTTCACAACCACAACCTAAAAGTACTTCTCGCAGATACCCAAACAGAAAAATTAAAAAGCTCTATGGTTCAAGTTTTCATAATATGACACCTACACAGCAGAAGTTTATAGAGGATAACCTAGATGAGATTCAAGAGATAACACAACGAACACTTACAAGAAGAGGCTACCCCCAAGTAGCAGCAAAAACAGGGCAAGAGGGAACAAATGTAGTCTCTTTTAATCTTCACCCAAATGGTGACATCTCTAACTTACGCCTAAAAACAAGAACAGGGTATCGTTCATTAGATGAGAACACTTTAACACTTATTAGAGTTGCTTACAAAGACTACCCTTACCCTAAGACAACTACCAAGATTGTCTTTTATGTTACTTATAGCATTTATGGATATTAAGTACCTAACCATAATAAATGACATATCAAAAGATATTTTTTAAATCCTCTTTTTTCCATTCACCATCAAAAACAAAAAGTTCATACTCTATGCCCTGATTGTCAAACTCTCCTAAAAGCTCATTTAAAACCTCTATATCATCTGCTCTATCCTCTTTATCTTCATATTCTAAACTAAGCTCTAAAATTTCACCCTTTTCGACAGACTCCACTAAATCAAAATAGTCAAAGTCATAATCAAGCAGATACTGAAAAGACTCAAATGGTTCATACTCAATATTTTTTAAAAATTTAATACCAACTTTTTTCACTTACTACCTCATTTTTTTCAAAAGTATACTATATTTTTACTCCACCTTAGATATAATCACAAAAAATAATATTTTCTTAACATAAGGTTTTAAATATGTCTATTAGCATCGTTATTTTAGCAGCAGGTAAAGGGAGTAGAATGAAATCTACTACCCCTAAAGTTCTTCATACTATTTCAGGTAAATCAATGCTCTCTCACGCCATTGATGCAGCACAAAAACTCTCAGATGACATTACTGTTGTACTCTACCACCAAGCACAAAGAGTTCAAGAGGCAATAGAGGCTGAGTACTCAAACATTAACTTCCATATGCAAGATGCCGAGCAGTTCCCAGGAACAGGTGGAGCTATGAAAGGTGTAGAGACTAAATATGAAAAGACTCTTATCTTAAATGGTGATATGCCACTTATTACCCAAGAGTCTCTCTTAGCTTTAACCCATGGTGATGCAGATATAAATATGTCTGTTATTGAGCTTGATAACCCTTATGGTTACGGTCGTGTTATTATTGAAAATGGTGAAGTTAAAGAGATTGTTGAGCAGAAAGATTGCAATGAAGAACAGCTAAATACTAAAACAGTCAATGCAGGAATTTACTGCGTAAAGACAGAGCTTCTAAACCGTTACATTCCACTACTCTCAAATGAGAATGCCCAAGAGGAGTACTACTTAACAGATATTATTAAAATGGCTGTAGATGAGAGTAAAAGAGTATGTCCTATATATGTAGAAGAGGAGGAGTTTAAAGGGGTTAACTCTAAATTTGACCTTGCAAATGCTGAGATAATTATGCAAAATCGTATTAAAAAGGAGCTTATGGAGTCTGGGGTTATTATGCGTTTTCCAGATAGTATATATATTGATTGTCGTGCTACCTTTGAGGGTGAGTGTATCTTAGAGAATGGAGTAACAATCTTAGGGGCTTCTAAACTTATCAATGCTCATATTAAGACTAACTCCGTAATTGAGGACTCTATTATTGAAGATTCAGATGTAGGACCAATGGGACGTATTCGCCCACTTTCATACCTAAAAGGTACACATGTTGGAAACTTTGTAGAGGTTAAAAAATCGACACTTGCTGGAGTAAAGGCTGGTCATCTATCTTATCTTGGTGACAGCACCATAGATGAAGGCTCAAATATTGGAGCAGGAGTGATTACCTGTAACTATGATGGAAAAAATAAATATAAAACTACTATAGGGAAAAATGTCTTTGTAGGTTCTGACTCTCAACTTGTAGCACCTGTTACTATAGAAGATGATGTTATGATAGCAGCAGGAACTACACTAACAAAAGATGTAGCAAAAGGAAATCTTGCTTTAACAAGAACTCCTCTAAAACTAATTCCTAATTTCTTCTATAAATTTTTTGGAAAATAGAGTGTAGAGAAATCTGCACTTTATCTTGACTTATAACAATTATTTTATACTCTTATCAGTTATGGAAAAATTGTAACATAATAAAATTCAAACACTCTATAACGCCAACAATCAACACATCTTACATGCCTCTAAGCTATAATCAGTGCAAATTCTTAATTAAAAAGGAACGCACAGCATGGGCATTACGATACATGAATATGATGCAGTTATTGTTGGGGCTGGTCTCGCTGGTTTAGCAGCGGCAAAAGAGCTAACAGAAGCTGGAAAAAAGACAGCTGTAATTACAAAATTACATCCACTAAGAAGCCATTCAGGAGCTGCTCAAGGTGGTATTAATGCTGCTTTAAGCAAAGAGGATAGTACAGAGCTTCATGAGTTTGATACAGTAAAGGGGTCTGACTACCTTGCAGACCAAGATTGTGTTGAGCTTATGTGTACAAAAGCACCAGAGACTATTCGTTGGATAGAGAGAATGGGTGCAGTATTTTCAAGAGATGAAGAGGGAGATATTGCTATAAGACCTTTTGGTGGGCAGAGTAAACCAAGAGCTTGTTATGCAAAAGATAGAACAGGATTAGCTGTTCTTCAAGCTATATATGAACAGGCATTTAGAGCAGGTATAGAGGTATTTGATGAGTGGTACTGCTCTGACCTTATATATAAAGATGGAAAGGTATCAGGAGTAGTAGCTTACGACCTAAGAACCTCTGAACCTGCTATCTTTAATGCAAAAGTAACAATGTTTGCTACAGGTGGACATGGTAGAGCTTACAGATTTAACTCTAATGCTCATGCAAATACAGGAGATTCCCTCTCTATTGTAGCTCGTCATGGTCTACCACTTGAAGATATGGAGTTTGTTCAGTTCCACCCAAGTGGACTTGGTGGTTCTGGTATTCTTATCTCTGAAGCTGCTCGTGGTGAAGGTGGTCGACTCTTTAACTCTGAGGGTGAAAGATTTATGACTAAATATGCTCCAAATGCAATGGAACTTGCCTCTCGTGATGTTGTAAGTCGTGCTATTATGGAAGAGGTACGTCAAGGACGTGGTGTTGGAAAAGATGGTCAATCAGTTAACATAGACCTAACTCACCTTGACCCAGAGATTATCTTAACTCGTCTTCCAGAGCTTCGTGAACTAGCCATTGCTTTCCAAGGGCAAGATATGTTAAAAGAGCCAATTCACATTTCAGCTACAGCACACTACTCTATGGGTGGTATTCCAACCAATATTAACTGTCAAGTAGAGAAGAATGCAAACAAAGAGTTAGTAGAAGGTTTCTACGCTGCTGGTGAGTGTTCTTGTGTATCTGTTCATGGTGCAAATAGACTTGGTGCTAACTCACTTCTTGAAGCACTCTTCTTTGGTCGTCATGCAGGGGAAAATATGGTTAAAGCTCTTGATGAGGGTATTGAGTTGCGTCCAGCAACAGAGGCAGATGCTCAACATACACTTAATGAGATGAATAGACTATTAACCTCTAATGGTAAAGAGAGTGTACCAAAACTTAGAGAAGAGCTTCAAATTGGTATGACTGCTGATGCAGGTGTATTTAGAAGTAAAGAGTCACTAGAGCGTCAACTTAAACTTATTGATGAGCTTTTGGTTCGATTTAAAGATATTCGTATTGATGATAAATCTAAAACATTTAACACCGACCTACAAGAGGCTACAGAGCTTGGTCACATGTTGGAGTTCTCTAAGTTTATTGTATATGGTGCATTAATCAGAGAAGAGAGTCGAGGTGGTCACTACCGTGAAGATTTCCCAACAAGAGATGATGAGAGATTCCTTAAACACACTTATGCTTATATGGATAAGGACTACAATATAACACACGAGTGGGGAGAGGTTGTTTTAGGCAAGTTTGAACCAATGGAAAGAAAATATTAAGGAGGTCAAGATGAGTGAAACAAAAACTGGTCAAACCAGAAAAGTAACAATAAAAGCGTTTAGATTTAATGCTGAAACAGACTATCTTCCATCGTACAAAAGCTATACAATGGAGGTTGGAAAAGATGAGCTAATTCTTGACCTTTTAAATAGAATTAAGTGGGAACATGATGGTTCATTCTCTTACCGTCGCTCTTGCCGTCACGGTATCTGTGGGGCATGTGCTATTAAGGTAAATGGAAAAGCTACACTTGCATGTAAACAAAATGCTATGGAGCTTCTTGACCTCTTTAACAATGAGCTTGTTTTTGAACCAAGCTCTACTAAAAGAGCTGTTAAAGATATGATTATTGACAAGAGTGACTTTTGGGAGAAACACGCTGCTGTTAAACCTTATGTGGTTGCAGATATTGACCCACACCCAGAGCATGAGACAAAACAGAGCATTGCAGAGTTTAATAAGTTCTTAGACTCTGATTTATGTATTCAGTGTGGTGCATGTCACTACTCTTGTCCTGCATTAGAGGCAAACGAAGACTACTTAGGACCTGCTGCTCTTAATGCTGCTTACCGATTTACAGTTGATACACGTGATACAGCAGCCAAAGAGCGTTTAGAGATTACGGCTCAAAGTGGTTCAGGTGTTTGGGACTGTGTAAAATGTTATGAGTGTGCAGAGGCGTGTCCAAAAGAGATTAACCCTATTGAGAAGATTACAAAACTTCACAATATGCAGTTTGAACAAGGTGTTGCAGTATCAAATGTAGCAACACGACATGCTGAAGGTTTTGTACGAAGCATTAAAAAACATGGTTTCTTAGATGAGGCAGATATTGTTGTATACTCTGAGGGTTACTTAGGAATGTACAAACATATAAAAACTGCTATAAAAATGGCAAGAGCAGGAAAAATTCATTGGGAAGATGGTCTACCATGGGTTGACAATATGCCAAAAATCAAAAATTTAGAAGAAGTCCAAAAACTAATTGAGATTTCACAAACCAATAAGCTGTAAGGAGAAAATGATGAGCGAACAATTACACTATGCACTCTACACAGGGTGTACAGCCAAACAATCTACCCCAGAGCTATTGTCATCTACACTTGCAGTAGCTGATAAATTAGGCATAAAAATTACTATTTTAGAGGAGGCTTCATGCTGTGGAGCTTCTCACCTACAAGATTTTGATGAATTTTTAGCACACGTTCTAAACGCACGTAATATCTGTTATGCAGAAAAATTGGGTCTAACTATGATTACTATCTGTAATACATGTCAACTAAACTCTGCCATGACAAAACATGCACTAGATAGTGACCCAGAGCTAAAAGCAAGAGTCAATGAAAAACTAGCAGAAGTTGGACTAGAGTATAAAGGTACATCTGAGATTAAACACTTCTTATATGCACTTATTGATGATTATGGACTAGACAATATTAAAAATAAAGTAACTACACCTCTTTCAGCATTTAATATTGCACCTTTTTATGGTTGTCACAATATTCGTCCTAGTGAACTACATGGTTCAAGTAATGGGGGTGAAAACCCTTATAAACCTACTTCACTAGATAGCCTTATTGATGCACTAGAGGGTAATCCTGTAGATTACGACCATAAAAATAAATGTTGTGGTTTCCATGTAGAGCTTCAAGCTAACCATACAAGTGAAGTTTTAGCAGGTAATGCTATGATAGATGCTGTTGATAACAATGCCGACCTTATGGTAACACCTTGTCCACTTTGTCACTTAAAGATGGATACATATCAAGATAGTGTTGGTAAAGTAATTGGTAGAGATATAGAGCTTCCTGTTCTACACATGCCTCAAATGGTTGCTCTTGCTCTTGGTTGTACAGAGAAAGAGATTGGACTTAACTTCCATGTTCAAAAGGCTACACAGATTTTTACTGAAGCTAAAAGAGCTTAATTTTAATTGGTGCGATTTTTATCGCACCTTATAAATTTTAAAACCCTACACCATCTACACGACCTTTTTGACAACGGCTTCTTGGTGTCTCTCCATTTTTAAATAGTTCTGACAACTCATTTGAGCCATTTCCAAGATGTAGCCATAGTTCAGTTACAAGTCCACCTTTACAGTTCATAGTTACATGTTTTCCTGCACCATATCCAAACTCTTTGTCAAAGAGTTTTCTTATCTCTTTTAGGGTTACTACTTTTCCTATATGCTGTTTAAAGTACTGCTCTACCTTTGAGCTGTTTACCTGTTTAACTAAAGAGATTGCATCATTGTAGTACTCATTTGCAGAAGTTCCATAACAAGTTCCATGTTTTACCCACTCATGACGATGAAGATTAGAGCTATATCCTGGCATATATTTAGAGAGTTCCTCTCTTATAGTTGAGTTTAAATCTAACTTATTAAGTCTATACCACTGCTTATTCTTGTCTGCACCAATCTGCTTTTTACTAACGTTACAGTACTGATTGTTTCTTGGTTGAGGCCAAAGACCATGAAGTACAAACTCAAATGCTCCAAAAGATTTGCTGTTCATGGATCTACACTCTTTTTTGTATTGGTGTGTTTGACAAAAAGCATTTTGCCAACTTAGAGCTAAAAGGTTCTGTTTAGATGTTGATTTAGTTACTTTAGGAGCTATTTTTGGTTTTTTTTCTACTTTTTTACTATCTATCTCTTTGCTATCTTCAAAGCACTCTTTGTCAACCCAACGTTGAGCAATTCGTTCACCATCTATTAGGGTCAAAATCTGA
>JALVXC010000083.1 GCA_027038275.1 Campylobacteraceae bacterium
ATACCCTCATCATCACCTATTAATTCGTAAAAGTCTTCATCTGTTCTCTTATCGTGCGGATCCATCTGGAAGCGTACAACCCTATTTAGCCCAACTGCCCCTACAAAATCTTCTCGCATAATTGCAGTAGAGCAACTCGCAACGCAGAGTCCACACTCTATGCATCTATCTTGCTCAAAAACCTCATCGGCAACTTTTGGCTCTATTGGCTTTTCTATTTTGCTAATATCCACCTTTTCGTTGCTTACTATCCAGCTTTCGACTCTTTTGCTCATATTATTCATCCATCTGCCTGTATCTACAGACAAATCTTTGATGATATTAAATGTCGGCAATGGCAAGAGTTCGATTTTACCATCTTTAAATTCGCTTGTTAAGGTTTTACAAGCAAGACGCGGTTTGCCATTAATTACCATTCCGCAAGCCCCACAAATTCCGGCTCGGCAAACAAAGTCGGAGCTTAAATCTCTATCGAGTGTCGATTTAATCTTTGTTAAAGCAATATAGAGCGTCATTCCGGGAGTCTCTTCTAGTGTATATGTCGCAAAATATGGCTTTGCATTCTCTTCGGTTGGATTGTGTTTAAAGACCTTTATAGTAATCTCTCTACTCATCACTATCTCCTAATCTTTGATTTTTTGCTTTGTATTCTGGCTGAAGTTCGTACGGCATAATTGCATCTTGCAGTGCATATCTATCGCCTTTAAATGACTCTTTTATCTTCTCTATCTCTTTAGCTCTCTTTTCACTCAGCGGATTCTCTATTATCATACCCTTACGACCGTAACCCCTAAATGCTGGTGGCATCTCCATTTTGTTTATATCTAACTCTTCATACTCAATTTTTGGCTCTAAATCGTCTGGATTCTCCCAATATGTTATGGTTCGCTTTAGCCAATTGAGGTCGTCTCTTTTTGGGTAATCTTCACGGTAGTGAGCACCTCGACTCTCTGTTCTCTCTAGTGCACCTTTGGCAACGCAAAGGGCAACTTTTAGCATCATTGGTGTTTTGTACGCCTCTTCTAACTCTGGGTTTAGGTGCCTACATTTGTTACCAACACTTATGTGTCGGCTCTTCTCTAGCAATTCGCTAAGTTGCGTAACTGCCTTTTGCAAATCTTCACCATTTCTAAAGATACCCACATAATCTTGCATAATTCTACGCATCTCATCTTTAATATCGTAAATACTCTCTTTGCCATCTAGTGCAAGTAAGCCATCTAGGTATTCTCGCTCTCTTTTTAACTCTGCCTCTATCTCTTTAGTTGATATATCAATATCTTCATTAGCACAAAAATCGGCAAAGTAGTTACCTATAATCATACCCGATACAACCGCTTCACTAACCGAGTTGCCACCGAGTCTATTAAAGCCATGCAAATCCCAACAAGCAGCTTCTCCACTTGCAAATAGCCCCTTAATGTTTACACTCTCGCCTTTTGGTGTAACACGAATACCACCCATCGAGTAGTGTTGCATCGGAAGTACCGGCATCCAACCCTTTTCGCCCTCGTCAGCGGGGTCTATGCCGTTAAAGGTTTTGCTAATCTCTTGTACATCTCTTAAATTCTTTTCGATATGCTCTCTCCCCAAGATAGATATATCAAGCCACAAGTGGTCGCCATAAGGCGAAGGGACACCCTTGCCTTTTCGAATATGCTCTAACATTCTACGGCTTACCACATCGCGACTTGCCAACTCTTTCTTCTCCGGTTCGTAATCTGGCATAAAGCGGTGCCCATCTTTGTCGCGAAGTACACCGCCATCACCACGACACCCCTCTGTTAGCAAAATCCCAGAAGGCACAATAGGTGTAGGGTGAAACTGCACAGCCTCCATATTCCCCATTTTAGCACCAATATTTAAAGCAATCGCATGCCCGGTTCCTTTGCAGATTGTTGCATTTGTAGATTGCTTATATATCCGCCCATATCCACCGGTTGCAAGCATTGTACCCTTGGCAACATAGGCTATTAAATCGCCACTTTTTAAGTCGCGTATAATTGCCCCATAGCATCTGCTATCTTTTTCGATTAATGAAATCGCCTCTTTTTTATCCTCTATCTCTACACCTAAATGCATCGCTTCATTTGCTACTGCATATAGCATTGTATGCCCCGTAGCATCCGAAGTAAAGCAGGTTCGCCACTTTTTGGTACCGCCAAAGTCGCGTGCATTTATTAAGCCGTGTGCCTCTTTTGCTTCTGTAATAGTGCTTTTTTTAGCATTGATTATCACTTCGCGACTGCCGGCACTTATTCGGCTCCAAGGCACACCCCAAGAGGCCAACTCTCGTATCGCTTTTGGGGCTGTTTGTACAAACATTCTTGCAACCTCTTGGTCGCAACCCCAGTCGCTCCCTTTTACAGTATCGGCAAAGTGTACATCTTCGTTATCGCCTTGGCTCATTACAGAGTTTGCCAAACTAGCTTGCATACCACCCTGAGCAGCTGCTGAGTGCGACCTTTTTACAGGAACTAAACTAATAACAATAGTATCTAAACCCTTCTGTTTTACCGCAATCGCCGAGCGAAGTCCAGCCAAACCACCACCAATAATAAGTGCATCTGTATATCTAATTTGCATCTTTAAGCTCCTGTGTTGGCATATATCTCTGCCCATATTGTGCTTTGTGCTCATACCCTATTTTCATATATGCAGTTAATGAGAATATTCCAATCAGCAGGTAAAAAACTGTTGCATATTTGGCAATCTTTTTTATGAGTTTTCGCCGTTTTCTAGGCTCGGTTCCAACGAACCAACCCCACTTCATTGCAAGCCGATATAGCCCAACCATAGTATGTAGAACAA
>JALVXC010000084.1 GCA_027038275.1 Campylobacteraceae bacterium
ATGTACCCAACCTACTTTGGTTTCACGATGAACGACCATTTTCTGAATTACGTGCTAATGACCGTATGAGCCGAATTATTCAGACTTTTGATAGGTACTGTGAAAATATCTATATTAAAAAGAAGTAAAAGTTAAAGGACTAAAAACATCTCTAGCTTCTCGGAATCAATAAGCATTCCCTTTTTATCTATAATATTTAAGTTTTTTAACTTTTTAAGTATGCGTGAAAGTGTCTCTGGAGCCATATTTAAGATGATAGCTATATCTTTATGTTTAGTATCTGCAACATCTTTTGGATTCTCTTTTATAAATGAACAAACTTTAGTCATGGCATCATAGATAAGATTTCTGTTAATAACTTGTTCTAAACTTCTTACTTTTTGACTTAATGATTTAATAAGGTATAGAGAGAATTTTGGGTCAGTGCCAAGTAGCTCTAAAAACTTTTCTCGGTCTATAAGCAAAAAACAACTCTCATCTCTCATAGCTATTGCTGTAGCAGGAAAAGGGATATTTTCAAAACTCGGCATCTCAGCTAGAAACATTGGTCTAGTAAAGAAATGAATAACAATCTCATTGCCCTTTAAATCAGTTTTATAAAACTTTACAAAGCCATCTAATAAAACATAAAAGAACTGTGGTTTTTCTCCCTCATAAAACAAAACATTTTCTCTTGAAAGCTTTTTAGTTATAGAGATATTAACGATCTTTTCTATCTCTAATTCTGTTAGATTTTTAAATATATCTATTTTTTGTAACTGTTCTTTTATCATGAAGATTATTATATCAAAATAATTGTTTTATTTAGCAACTTTTAATTATAATAATAACAGAGAAACTCTAACTTAGGAAATAGAATGCTCTTAAAAAAAGAAGATGTACCTTTAGTCTCTGAAGGATTTATGAATGAAGTCCATGATGAAGACAGGAAAATTATTAACGATATTTTTGATGAAATAATAAAATATGAGAAGAAACCCTCTTACAATACAAAAGTAAATATTGCTGTTCTTTTTCAAAAATGGTTTAACCATACAGTTAAACATTTTAGCAAAGAAGAGAAAAAAATGAGAAAAGTTAGATATCCACGCTATAAGATACACAAACAAGAACATACTCGAACTCTTGCAGAGATGCATACTGTCTATAGTGATTGGTTAAAAACCAATGATATTTATATTTTAAAAAACTACTTTACTGATGTTCTTCCTACATGGATTGTTGAACATATTGAAACAATGGATATGGAAGCCTCCTCCTTTTTTAAAGAAAATCAAATTAACTTAAATTAGTCAAAAGTCTATCTTCGGCAATCTCTTGATGCCTTGGTATCTGTTGAATTAGCTTATTATATTTAGAGTGACAACTCTCTAAATAGATTATTTTTACATTTAAATCTTTTTTACACTGCTCAACCTCATCTATCTTAACATAAATCTCTCTTAGATACTCTTGTACCCTCTTTTGAATAATACTGTTTCTAAGAAAAGGCTTCTTCTCTACAAACATATTAAGCAAACGCTCTAAATTAGCTAAAAGTGCAATAATATTTTTAATATGAAAATTAATCTTATACTTCTCTCTCTTTAGATTATTTATCTCTAGTTTCAACTGACCACCTAAGATAATTAACTGTTCACGTCGTGGATTTTTATCTTTTCCTATACCAAAAGAGCGATATAGAAACTTGCTTATAAATCCCTCCTCCTCATCTAGCTCTCTTAAAGTAAATGCTGTCGCTTCATATAACTCTTGGTTAAAGTCATAATTATTACTCAACTCCTTTCTTGCATTTATAAGTATACTATTTTCTAATTTTGACAATATCTCATCAAAAACATCTCTATTACTATTTAAAATTCTATCTATATTAATTTTTGATGACATCTAAACCTCCTTGCCTTTTTATTATTATAATGAAATAAGTTTAAGTTTAATGTTGTTTTTTGATTAATAATATTTTTTTAGATTTATATATATTTTAGGGCTTAAAACTTGTAAAAATTCAACTAATAAAAGTAGAGTTTTTACCTACATTTGGGTTTTTGAGTGATATAATTTCACAATTGTTTATCAGCCTAAATTTTTAACACATAATTAAACAAATTCAAAGAAAAAAAATGACCTATTTTGAAGATTTAAAAAAAATTGTTAACATCAACTCCTATACAAAAAATAAATCAGGTGTAGATAGCATTTCTACTCTTATGACACAGTGGTTTAAAGAGTTAAAATTTAAAACAGAGTGCTTTAAACGCAAAAATATTGGCAATCATTATCTCTACATCTCTCCTAAAACCAATGGTATTAAAATTCTTCTTTTGGGTCATAATGACACTGTTTTTCCACAGGGTAAATTTGAAAATTTTTCAGAAGACAATGAGTGGATCTATGGACCTGGTGTATGTGATATGAAAGGTGGAAACATTGTTGCACTTCAAGCTCTGCGTAATGTTTTTTCTCAAAATGGAAAAATTGAAAATATAGACATGCTTCTTGTTTCCGATGAGGAGACAGGCTCTGATGACAGTAAAGAGCTAACATCTAAACTTGCAAAAAACTACGATGTCTGCTTTGTATTTGAAGCAGCAGGAGAAAACCTAGAGGTGGTTACAGGTCGTAAAGGGGTAGGAACTTTCACTATTGAGATTGAGGGGAAAGCTTCTCATGCAGGTGTTCGTTATGCTAGTGGAGTCAATGCTAATCTTGAAGCTGCTTATAAACTTATAGAGCTTACTAAACTAACTAATTTAGAGATTGGTACTACAGTAAATGTTGGAAAGATAGAGGGTGGGATTGGAGCGAATACTATCTCTCCTAGTGCTACCCTCCTTTTAGAGTTACGTTACACAAAAAACTCTGAACGTGACCGACTACTAGAGGCACTAGAGCGTATTACTAATACCTCTTATGTTGAGGGTACAAAAGCTACCCTATCAGGACTTATTCAACGTGATGTTATGGAGACAAACGAGTCTCAACTAGAGCTTATTAAAAAGATAGAAAATTTTACAAATATAGAACTGCCTATAGAAGAGCGTGGTGGAGTAAGTGATGCAAATATTGTTGCTTCACAAGGAGTTGTAACCCTTGATGGCTTTGGACCTTTTGGTGATGGTGACCATACAGTTAAAGAGAGAGCCTTAAAGAGTTCATTTGAACAGCGTATAGAGTTGATGACAAAGATACTTTTACATCATCAAGTATATAAACAATTTTAACAGGAGAAGAAATATGTCTGACAAACGAACTATTGGAATGTGGCTTTATAAAAATGGTGGAGGTGAAGCCATAGAAAAAAAGATTATTAAAAAACTTAGAGAGAGAGAGATTTTAACTATTAACGACATTAACCTTCGTCATGCAATAGCTAAAAACAAAAATATTATCCATAATGGAATCAAACTAAATAAACTTGACCTTTTTTTCTCATATAATGCAGGGGAACAAACCATCTATCAGACTTATCTTTATCAGGCTCTTAATCGTGTTATTCCTATGATTAACTCCTATGATTCTTTTTCTTTAACAGAAGATAAATTTCAAACATCTTTTGTCTTAAGAAATGCAGGAGTAAAAACTGCTGATTATCGACTTTTTCATAGAGAAGAAGCAACAAAACATTTAGAAAAAGCTCTTAATAAATGGGGTGGAATGGTATATAAACCAACAAGTGGTTGGGGAGGAGCAGGTTTAGCTAAAATAGAAGATAAGGAAGCACTTCATACTCTTATACCTACACTAAACCAAAGCTATACTCGTGAAGTCTTGATTGAACGTTTTATAAAATATGATAAATCTGATTTTAGAGTTGATATTGTAGATGGTCAATATGTAGGGTGTTATGGAAGAAGAGCACCAGGAACTGACTGGAGAACAAATATTACTTCTGGAGGGTCTGTATTTTTAAGGGAGTGCAATGATGAAGTAGTAGAGATAGCCAAAAAAGCAGCAAAAGCTTGTGGAGCAGATATTGCAGGGGTAGATATTATTTACGACCAAGAGCATGAAGAGTATCTAGTATTGGAGGTAAATGGTATCCCTGCATTTGCAACACCAGAACAAGAGAAGATGGGTCTTAATTTTAATAACAAAAAGATAGACCTTATTGTCGATTTAATTGATAGAAAAACAAGAAAAAAATAATATTAACTAGAAGGAAAACAACATGGGTTTAAAAAACAAAGAACTACCAAAATTAGGATTTTTATATCTTGACTATGTATTACGTTTTTTTGACCACTCTAACTTTAAGGGTTGGCCAAATAAAATAGAGACTGTAACCTATCACTGGGGTAATGATAAAGATAGGTTTATAGAAGAGGTTAAACGTAAAAAGATTGACGTACTTATAGGAAATGTACCTGCAACTGCTTATGAGACATTTAGAGAGATTGCTCGTGCTCTACCAAATGTACGATTTATTCCATCACTTGACACTCAGTTCTCTAATAAATCAAAAGAGAATGTTACTCGTTTTGCATGGAAATATAATCTTCCTATTCCTAAAACATATATCTACTACAATAGAAAAGAGGGAGAGAAATTTTTAGAGAATACAACTTATCCAAAAATTATAAAACGCTCTTATGGACCATCTAACTATGGTGGATATTTTGTGCACAAGGTAGATTCAAAAGAGGAGGCAAAAGAGCTTTTTGCAACTAAAAAGTACCACCCTATGTATATTCAAGACTTTGTACCTATGGAGGCTGATATTAGAGTTATGCTTATTGGTCATAAACCTGTTTGTGCCTTTTGGAGAAGAGCCCCAGAGGGTGAGTGGTTAACAAACACTAGCCAAGGTGGAAGCATGGACTACATGAATGTTCCAAAGTCCGTTTTAGATTTAGCTGTTAGAACCTCTAAGGCTGCCAATGCTGAATATTGGGCATGTGATATTGCTTATGGTAAAGATGGTAAAGTACATATCTTAGAGTGTGCAACTGCTTTTGCTGCCTTCCCATATATTAGAGACTGGATTGGTCAATACATTATGTGGAGTCTAAGCAAAGGGAGATTTAGAAAACCACACTTACCAATGTTTAACTGGGAAGAGCTTGGAAAAATTTCTCCTGATTTATTAAGAACTATGAGACATATTACTTTTGGTAAATATAGTTCATCTTACGACGGTGCTTATTTTGGGAAACGAAGAAAGATGTATGGAGAGGGAGAGGTATTCTTGCATGAGCTAGACTCTGCATACAAAATGTATAATGTTAAAGAGCGTACTTTTGAAGAGTGGCCAAGTGAAAAGTGGAACTATCAAGATAGATTTGCTCTTAAAAACTTTAAGTCTATGAAAGTTCCAGCTCTTAAAAAGGAAGAAGCTCCTATTGTTTCAGAAGATGAGTCAATTCCTGCTATTGAAATCTCAAATGATGACCTAGAGACTCTTTTAACATCAGTAAAAGGTATTGGTAAAAAGAAACTCAAAAAGTTAACAAACCGTTTCTCTCACCAAGCTATTGTTAATATTTTAGAGTATGAACCAAAAATTCTTAAAGATGTAAAGGGTATCTACGATAGTACTATTGAAGGTCTTATGGAGGTTTGGAATGGTTATAAAAAGGCATTTTTAAAAGAAAATAACGATAAAAGGAAGAAAGAGTTAGCTGAATCTTAAATATTATGGTGCGATTTCCATCGCACCTTATAGATTACAAACAAAATCCTCAAATCTTTTTAAATCTTCGTTATATCCAATACATACTATTGTATCACCACTATCAAAACGGTTCTCTACACCTGATGTAACAAAAAGAAACTTATTGGTTAGTCGCCTATCTATCATACCCACCATAATAACCTTATACTCCTCAAAGTTAAAATCATTTACCATAGTACCATCAATAGGTGACCCTTCGGGTATATCTATCTCCTTAAAAGAGAACTCTTCATATGGAGATAACAATCGGTCAACCAATTTTGTGGTTACAGGTTTATGAATAATGTTATGAAGACGATTTGCACTTACCTGATAGAGGTCAATAATACGATTTGCACCTGCCATTTTTAGCTTTTGAGTAGTATAAAGAGAATCAGAAAGAGCAATAATAACTGTTTTTGGAAAGAGTGAATGAAGAGATAGAGTTAAAAAAACATTATAGTGCTTATCTTCTAAGACACAAACTAAAAAGTCTTCTTCTTTTACCTCTAACTCTTTAAGTGCTTCATCATCTGTTATATCAATCTGTTTTATATCAATATATCCATCTGCAAGAGCCTTTTCATAAGCTTCATCACTTGAAAGAACTAATGTCAAATGTAAATTTTCATAACTTAACTGTTTTGCTACAAAAGAAGAGGATTTACTGTAACCAAACATAAAAGCTCTCTTTTTATGTGCCATAGTCTACTCCTTGGAAAGAATTTTTAAAGTGATTAATACTTGCTTCTCTTCCCATTAACAACAAAATATCTTTTTCATTAAGTACTCTTCGTTTATCTGGATTAAATACAAAGTCACCTTTTAACCCTCTTTGAATACCAATAAAAAGAAGCTTATAGTGTTTAAAGTTTACCTCTTCTAACTTTAAACTAACCAATTTCTGATGCTCTACCAACATTACCTCATCTAGTTGTGCAAGGTGTCTACCTGTTAAGATAGCATAAATAGCTTGATACATAACTGGCTGGGTAATGGCTGTTAATAACATTTTATTTGCTATAATATTAGGACGTACAACATGGTCTGCTCCTGCTAATTTACATTTATTTGCAATACTCTCATCACTTGCTCTAGTAATAACTTTTATATTTTTAGATAGTGATTTAGCATTAAGAATAATATATACATTTGATACATCGCTACCTGTTAGAGCAAAAAGGGTAATATCAGAATACTCTATGTTAAACTTAGATATAACATCATGTCTACTTGCATCTTCGTGAATTGCTTGATATCCCTCTTTAAATGCCTCTTCGACTTTATCTCTCTTTTTATCAATAATAATATAATTACTTCCTAATTCTTTAGAATAATTTCTTAAAAATACTCTTGTCATCTGCCCATAACCACAAAAAATCATAAACTTGCCTGTTTTGTTTATCTCCTCTACTAAACGATTCTCTTTTAGCTCATCTAGCTTTTCAGAAAAGGAGGAGACTATAACTGAGGTTACAAATGAAATCATAGCAATACCTGATATAATTACCAACATAGAGACAATACGCCCCTCCATTGTAATAGGAGAGATGTCTCCATAGCCAACTGTTGAGATAGTAATTAATGCCCAGTATAGTCCATCAAAAAGTGAATTTATATCTGGATTACTCTTCTCTTCAAAGACATAGATAGCAATTCCTGATGTAAAGACAATAAAAAGAATTAAAAAAAGAAGAGTAAAGAGCTCAAACTTTTTAGTTGCTAAAACCTCTACAAACTGATTAATACTTTTGGTATAACGCAAAAGCTTAAAGACCCTAAAGAGTACAAAAATACGCAACACTCTAAGAGGACGATAGGCAGGTAAAATAGCCAACAGGTCAATAAGTGCAGCAGGGGTTAATAGATAGAAAAATTTTGATTTAAAGACTCCTCTACTTGCTTCCCATAGTGAAAATTTTTTCTTAAGAAATTTTGCTTCACCATGTGCTTTAACTACCTCTTTTGACCAAGAGTTGTGAACCCATACTCTTGCTACATACTCAATGGTAAAAACAAAAGTTACAATATATATGTCAACAAAATCAACCCATGGTGGCATGGTGTGTTCTACCTCATAGATTAAAATAGCCACAGACAATACAATAAGAGAAATCATAAAAATATCAAAATACTTTTTATACTTATAGTCTGGGTTTAGAAGAAAATTTTCTACTATCGCTTTAAATCTCTTGTATCGTTTAGAGGTATGTAAAAAAAATGCAAATCTTAAAATAAACTTTTTTATCATTGAAATAATCTCGTATAAATTATATTTGCATTATTATAAAGTAATTTTTCTATTTATGCTATAATCTAACTCACTAAAACATAAAGAATTCAAGAAATATGGCAAAAAAGAAAAAAAAACAGACAATTAAGATAAACAATAAAATAAAAGAGCTAATGGGTGGTGAACCTTTTGATGAGGGGATTAAGTATATAGACGAAGATATTTTACTTGACCTAACTATACTACTTGACCTAAGAGTTTCAATGTTTACTAAAAAAGAGATGGTTCGCTCATTACGTCAAGCTTGGTCAGAGGGAAACACTCAACTACGACTACATATTGTAAACTATCTTGACCAAATGAAGCTAAAAAAATCAAAAAACGATGAGAGAGACAAGGTATCTTATATTGTCTCTCTACTAAGTGAACATGAACATAGCAAAGAGGAGGAGCAAGAGATACTATCTGCTTTTATAGATACCAAGTTAAGTAAAATTAACTCCCAAAAGATTACCAATAAACTAAACTATATTCGTCAACAAAAACGAATGAAGATTTGGGAGGAGAGGCTTGATGTTCACTTTAACTCTATTTTAGAGATGGAGTTCTACTGCTCATATAGATTTGATATGAGTGAGGAGACCTTTTTTAAATCTTTACTTACCACTACAGCTTCAATCGAAAGTAACCTCTTACTTCATGAAGATGAAGAGTACATAAAAAAAGAGTTAGAAGCATTTAAAACCTCTGCTATTGCTAGAAAAGAGGAGGAGATAGAGGCTTTTTTAGAGATTGTTAACAGTGACCACAAATATCTCTCACAAAGTGAAGTAACAAAACTTATTCGCTCTATGCCTCCTGAAGACTCTCTATATGAGATAGAGATTCCACTCTCTATTATTAAAGAGATTATTGCCATAATTAACCCTGAATATAGGGTAACTATGCAAGGGAATAATATTGTTATAGCTATAGATAAAAGCTACTCTCTTTACGGGAAAAAGCTACCCTACACAGCTGTAGTCTCTTACGCTAGAGGTTTTCTATATCAGCATATTTGGAAAGAGAAACAACTTCCCATAATAACTGACATTACACTTGTTAAACAAGATATGAAACAGCATTTTAAACAGAGCATTCAAGATATAGAAGATGAACTATTTGAGTTGGCAGAGGGTTTAGAGATAGAAGATGAGGTTGTAGAGAGCTATATTTTACAGTTTATTGAACCACAAGTTACTTCATCTAAAAATCTTAAAATTAAAGAGAAGGTCAAACGACGTATTGTCTACCACTTTATGGAGTATATTCGCCCTTTAAAAGAGAAGAAGCGTAAAGAGGAGCTATTGGCTAAGACTATTCGAGATTTTAAAAACCTCTTTCCTTTGGCTAGATTACTTAACCGTGAAATTATATTTCATGTAGGGCCTACCAACTCTGGAAAAACCTATGAGGCACTTAAAGAGCTAGAAGAGGCTGAGACAGGTTACTACCTTGCACCTCTTCGTCTCTTGGCACTAGAGGGGTATGAGACTCTTAAAGCCAAAGGAGTTGGAGTTTCGCTTATTACAGGTGAAGAGGAGATTATTGATGAGGAGTCGACACACATTAGCTCAACTATTGAGATGATGAACAACAGCGTTGATGTAGATGTCTGTGTAATAGATGAGATACAGATGATAAACGACCGTGACCGTGGTTGGGCATGGGCAAATGCACTCATTGGAGCTCCTGCTAAGAAGGTAATTTTGACTGGCTCAGCTGATGCACTAGATGCTGTAATCCAACTTTGTGACTACCTTGAAGAGCCACTAACAGTAAAACATTTTGAGCGTAAAAATGAGCTACTACTCCTACCAAATTCTACTCCTATAAAGAGAATTGAGAAAGGAACAGCTATTGTTGCCTTCTCAAGACGTGAAGTTTTAGGACTACGTCAACAGCTCTCTCAACACTTCTCTGTCTCTGTTGTCTATGGAAATCTATCACCAGAGGTGCGAAGAGAAGAGGCACGACGATTTAGAGAGGGAGAGTCAGAGATACTAGTTGCTACCGATGCTATTGCTATGGGTTTAAATCTTCCTATTAAAACCCTACTCTTTGCAAAAGACAATAAGTTTGATGGCTTAAGAAGGAGAGAGCTTCTACCTACAGAGGTTGCACAGATTGCAGGACGTGCAGGACGTTATGGTTTAGAAGAGGTTGGTTACATTGGTGCTTTAGATGGTAAAACCTTAGAGACCATAAGCTCCAAATTTTACCAACCTCTACCAAAACTAGAGCTTCCATTCTCTGTTATGGCTAGTTTAGAGCATGTTATGCTTATTGGTGAGATTTTAGAGACAGAGAATCTCTCTACCATCTTAAACTTCTTTGCTGAAAATATGGAGTTTGAAGGTCCTTTTGTAGCAGCAAATATTGACTCTATGTTGGAGATTGCAGCTATTGTAGACGAATACCGTTTAGACCTAAAGACACGCTTTCACTTGGCATGTGCCCCTGCTTCTATCTCTTCGCCATATATTGAGTCGGTATTTCACCGATATATCAAACAGATAGAGGCTAATAAACCTGTCAGATACTTCCCACCAAGAGACCTACCAAAAGTTGCACAGACAAATGAGATGATGCTCAACGCAGAAGATAGAGTACGTGAAATCTCTCTCTACCTATGGCTCTCTTTTAAGTTTGAAGAGCTATTTCAAGAGACACAACAAGCCATAGATGCACGTGTTCGTCTAAACAACTACATTGAAGCCTCTCTAAAGCAGGGTAACTTTATTAAAAAATGTACACGTTGTGGAAAGAGTTTGGATTTTACCTATAAGTTCTCTATCTGTGATAGCTGTTTCACTAAAGGTCGAAGGGGGTCAAGGTCTAACAATAGAGGGGCTAGAAATGGTGGTAAGAGTTCTACAAAAAAAAGTAATACTAGGAGGTCTAGGAGACGATAGAGAATATCTACACCCCCTTATGCTCCTTGGAGATGAGTCTTAAATACTTAAGAGGAGTAACACGCTTCATCTCTTGTGCTAACCACTGTATCTGAAACCATGCAGCACCAGAGGCTCTTAGTTCAAAATAGTTTTTAAGAGAACGAATATTGAACGTTATTACCATATCAACTTTCCAGTTATCAGATACAATATGTTTAAATGCATCTCCTACATTTCTCTTTTTCTTTCCAGACTCCAAAGCTCTAAAAAGCTCCTCTGCACTCTCTTTATGCTCTTCTATAAATGGCAAGGAAGATTTAGCAACAGCATTGAGTATAAAATCTGAGTCTCTTTTGTATTGAAAAACTAATTTATCGTAAATAGCTCGTATCTCAATAGTTAAGTACTCTGGGTCAGTAATAACAAATAGATTTAGATTGAGTAGTTTTTCTAAAAAAAATTTAAATGACTCTTGGCTCTCTATACCAAGAGTAGTAGAGGCTACAAAAGCGTTAATTACAGATGACATCGTATAGCGTGTACTTCTTACTGAAATAGCTTGAAGTCTATGTCTTGCATGTTCTTGAAGTACACCTCTTGATGTTCCCTCTACAAGAAAAGAGAGAGTTGCATGTTCTATAATGGAGTGATGATGATGAACCCATGCTAAATTTGAGAGAAGTTGTGAGTTTTCAATACTATTAATTGCATCTCTGTCCATCTTCTGCATAGCATTTTTAATAGACTCATTTTCACTATTTTCAAAACTATCATAACATGTTCTTGCAGCAATCTCTGCTACTCCCAACCCCGACTCTTGAAGAAGTGTTACTTTGGGTTTCTCATACTCAATATTATATTTTTTTACTTTTTCCATTACTTATATATTCACTTTTAAATTAACTTCTGCATTATATCTTAGCTTTAATTTTAAATAAATTATTTTTTATAAATCTATTACACTTAGAACATCAACCCAAATTATGTAATATTTTGATAAAATTGCACATTATAAATTTAGGGGATATCTATGAAACAACAATATAAGTCCTACGATGAAAGCTGTGCTTTTCTTGAAGCATGTGTCGAAAAATATCCTGACTTAATTACCATTGAAAATATAGGAAACACTTGGGAGGGTCGTCCTATTATGTTGGCAACTATCTCTTTGCATGTTACCTATGCAAATCTAAAACCTGCTCTACTCTATACAGGTACAGTTCATGCACGTGAGTGGATTGGTCATGAACTTGCGATTGAATTCATTGACTACCTACTACAAAATTATAATAAAAATCCTGAAGTTTTAGAGACATTAACAAACAATACACTCTATATTGTGCCTTGTCTCAACCCAGATGGATTTGTCTACTCTCAAAGACACTTCTCTTTTTGGAGAAAAAATAGACGAGATAATGGTGATGGTACATTTGGTGTTGACCTTAACCGTAACTTTTCAGAGGGTTATAGAAAATCAACTCAAACTAGCTCAAATGTATACTCTGGACCCTACCCGTTCTCTGAACCTGAAACACAAGCTATTAAAAAGTTTGTTGACAACCATGAAAATATTACAATTGCCCTAGACTACCACTCTCAAGGAAACGTCTTTTTCCCTGCACATAAATTTAACCATGAGAGTGAAATAGAGGGAACTGACCTAAACTCTCTTTGTGCAAATATGAACTATCATATTAATAAAATTACAGGACGTAAGTATGGAATTAACAGAGGTAAACCACCAACAAAGCTTATATCTGGTTCAGGACGTGAGTACTACTACTCAAAAGGGATTATCGCGGCTGTTGTAGAGGTTGGAACACGAAATATTCCAGACTATATTCAAAATATGAGTGAATCAGTTAATGAGAATATCCCTGCTCTACTATATGCTTTAGGTGAAGCAAATAACTATGCCAAAACAGCACCAAAACGTGTAGAGAACTTTCATATTGTCTCTTTTGATGCAAACTCTTGCGAACTTAGTTGGGATTATGATGATAGTGCCAATGTCTATTTTGAAATATATAAAAATCTCAATAACAAAATGGCATGTAACACCTCATCTCTAATTGGTACTACTTGTAATAAGTTTTTTAAAGATGAGAACCTAAAGAGTGGTACTATGTACTTCTACTACATAAGAGCTGTTGATAAACTTACCAAAACACGCTCTCCTTACCCTCCAAAAGTAAAATTAAAAACCATTCTAGCAGAAGATGAGTTTAGTAGAACAATTTTTCCTCATAAAAATGATGTGGGATACGTTTCAGAGAAGTCACCAGAGGCAAACTATGGTCACTTTGGAGTAAACTCTTTAAAGATTGGTGTGAGTGAAGGTAGGGGTATCTGTTATGGAGTAATGAGCTTTGACCTCTCTAGTATTCCTAAAAACGCTATTATATTAGAGACTAAAATCTCTCTATATCCTCTTAATCGTGTCTCTGCTAAAATTGAGAAGTATGGTGAGTGGTCTGTTAATATTATTGATCAAGATACTATTCCAAACATTCGTGACTTTGAGCAAGTTCATAAAGCAAAACATGTTGCAACTATTGGTCAGAGTATCCCATCTGAAAAGCTTACCCAAGGTATTTGGTCGCACTGGGACGCAAATGAGTTTGAGAACAAAATGATTCAAAGTGAGTTAAAGCATGGAAAAATTACCTTTAAAATTTCTGGTCCTACTGAACTACCACTAGGTAGAGACTCACAAATAATGGTTTTTGATATTGGATATGGAAACCAAGGAGGAGGACTACACTATAGACCATCTCTCGATATTAAATACACAGTTCCTCCTACGGAGATTGCCATTCCTCTTGAAAACTCAATGACCATTGCCCCAGATGGTATCAATACAGAAGAGATGGCATGTGGTTTCAATAAAGATGATGAAAAAATTTACGCCTATATGTCATTTGACCTATCTTCATTACCAAATCCTGATGAGGTAGTCATTACAGAAGCATGGTTAGAGGTCTATAATGACTCAACTGTTAAAAAGAAGCTTGATATACGTTATAACATAGAGTTTGTTGACCTAGATGAGTTCTCTTACCACGATATTAAAGAGCGTGAGAGAATTGAGTTTATTGGATATGAAGTTAGTTCAGCTGAACTTGGCATAAAAAAAACTCACCATTTTATCTTTGACAAATATTCAAGATTGGCACTTGAAGAGAAGCAACGAAAGGGTGAAGAGGCTAAATTTATTATAAAGCCTACATCTGTCTTTAGTCGTGACCATATTATTAAGTGGGCAAACTCTGGTAAAAATGCTACTCAACTAAAGATTAAGTATATTAACCGTCGTAAGTTCCCTCTTCCATCTCCTGTCAATCTAAAAACAAAAATAGAGAACAAGCTAATTAAAATTACTTGGGATAAAGTAGATGATGATGACTTAGTGGGCTACTATGTGGTTAGAAATCGTTGGCATCCTCCTAAAAATCCATTTGATGGAGTGAAACTCTATGCTGGATTAGATACATATACTTTTGACAACTTTGGTTCAACCAAACTAGATAAATACTTTGCTGTCTTTACTTATGATAATGTACCAAACTATAGTCATCCCTCCATTATTGAGTATAAAGGGAAATAGTGTTATTTTTTTTAGAGTAAAGAGTAAAATCTTTACTTAGAAAATATATAAAATTAATTTAATAGCTTCATATTATATTAAAATATAAATCATTAAAAAACAGAAAAAATTATTATTCAATTGTCTTTCTCCTTCCCACAATATAATGCTTTGCTTTAGTATTAAAAAAGTAAAAAATCTTTAAAAATATCACAATTACAACACAACTTTACTGCTATACTAACCTTAAGAACATAAGATAATCAAATAAATACAGAGAAAAAGGAGGATTTACTTATGAAAAAGATAACTTTAACAAACTTACTTATTCTATCAACTGCTATTATATTTACAGCGTGTTCAACTAAAGATGGACCTAAAAAACAAGCTCAATCAATTGAATCAATTATTGCTTTACAACAAGCAAGAATAGCTTCATTGCCATTGGCTCAAACTTACCCAGTAGAGCAAGAGATACCATTAGCTCAAACATATCCTGTTCAAGAGGTAGTAAGAGTAACTAGAACAAGCTATACACCACCAAGAAGATATCAAAGAGATTACTCATCTCTAAGATACAATCCTCAAATTGTCAATAAAATTGAGTGGGATGCAAAAAAACTTTTAGGTAAAAAATATGTTTGGGGTGCAACAGGACCTTACTGCTATGACTGTTCAGGATTTACTCAAAAAGTCTTTAGAGATTCAGGAATCAATATTCCAAGAGTATCAAGAGACCAAGCAAGAGTAGGTCAGTATGTTGACTACTCACATCTTAGAAAAGGGGATATGGTATTTTTTGATACACATAAAAAACGCACAGGAAAAGTTACACATGTTGGTATCTATTTAGGGAATGGAAACTTTATTCATGCTAGTTCTGGAGCTAAAAAAATTGTTATCTTTAACTTTAACCAAAAGAAATACTATAAAAAACGTTTTTTATGGGGTAGAAGAGTTATTAACCCTGACACACGTATTGCTTCATTATAATCTTTACCAAATGTAGGGCGACCTATGTGTCTGCCCTTAATTCGCATAAATAAACACCTCATCCTTACAAGAACTATGTTAAAATTCGCCCCACAATTTCTCAAAGGATTTCAATTTTGTTTAATCTTCAAAATTACTCTACTCAAAACATCAAAAATGATGTTCTCTCAGGTGCTTTAGTTGCTGTTGCACTTATTCCTGAAGCTATTGCCTTTTCTGCCATAGCAGGGGTTAACCCTATGGTTGGGCTATACGCTGCGTTTATTATTGGGCTTGTTACCTCTTTGCTTGGTGGTAAACCTGGTATGATTTCAGGAGCAACAGGTGCTGTGGCTATTGTTTTTGTCTCACTTGGGCTTGGAGTTAAAGCACTCTACCCTGACCTAAATGCTCAAGAGTTATCTATGATGATACTTCACCATATTCTTCTTGCTTCTATATTTGCTGGGCTTTTTCAGATTGCTATTGGTCTTTTAAAACTTGGAAAGTTTATACGTCTTGTACCTCAACCTGCTATGTTTGGGTTTGTAAATGGACTTGCCATTGTTATTGCCCTTGCACAGCTTAAATTTTTAGCTCCAAAAGTAACAGAGGGGCTAAGTTGGATAGAGATTATTAAAAACTCATTTGCAGAGAACTATCTTATGTATATTCTTATTGCTATGACCATGCTAATTATGCACTTTTTGCCAAAAGTTACAAAGGCTATCCCTGCTGGTTTAGTAGCAATTATACTTTTGACTCTTGTAGTCTACTTTACAGGAGTAGAGACCAAAATGGTAGGAGAGCTATTTGGAGATGTTACCTCTATTAGTCTACCTCACTTTGTTATGCCAGATTGGTCGCTATTTAATGCTGACTCTATGGCACTTATTTTACCTACTGCTTTTTTAGTGGCTATGGTGGGGCTTATTGAGTCGCTTTTGACCCTCTCGGTACTAGATGAGATGAGTGGAACAAAAGGTTCAGGAAACAAAGAGTGTGTTGCACAAGGTATTGGTAATGTCTGTTCAGGTTCATTTGGTGGTATGGCAGGTTGTGCTATGATTGGACAGAGTATGATTAACTTCTCATCAGGGGGACTTGGTCGTCTCTCATCTTTTGTAGCAGCTGTGCTTCTTTTGGTGCTTGTAGTGAGTTTCTTTAATGTTATTGCTATTATTCCTGTGGCTGTTTTGGTGGGAATTATGTTTATGGTAAGTATTGGAACATTTGAGTTCTCTTCTCTAAAACGTATTAAGCATATGCAAAAGTCTGATGCCTTTGTACTTATTGTTGTAACTCTCATTACTGTTTTTGCCGACTTGGCTATTGCTGTTATTGCAGGTATTATTATCTCTGCTTTGGTATTTGCTTGGAAACATGCTAAGATTCATGCAACAGTTGAAGAGAGTAGCGAGAAGAGAAAGGTCTACAGACTTGAAGGTCCTCTATTTTTTGCTTCTGTAACCTCATTTATGGAGCAGTTTGATGTCAACAATGACCCAGATGAGGTAGTTATTGACTTCAAAGATGCAAGGGTTATGGATAGTTCAGGAGTAGAGGCGATTGATGCTCTAACAGAGAAGTATAAAAAAGCAGGAAAAAAACTTACCCTTAGACACCTCTCACCTGACTGTAAAAAGGTATTAAAAACAGCTGGACCATTCTGTACCTATGAAGAGGACGACCCAACCTATAAAGTGGCAGTAAACCATTAGGAGGTAGCATGAAAAAGATAGCTATATCGGTTGGAGATTTAAATGGCATTGGTATACAACTTATTTTAGAGAACCATGAAGAGATTAAAAAATATATTGAACCTATCTACTGTATAGATGAGGTTATGCTTCAAGAGGCTTCAAAACTTTTGGGGCTACCTATTCCCTCTGATTTTCAAACAGTTAACAGAGTTGCCAAAAGATTTACCATAGAGCCATCAAAAGTTACTAAAGAGGCAGGGGTCTACTCCTTTGCCTCATTTCTAAAAGCTGTAGAACTCTCCAAGCAACAAAAGGTAGATGGTATCATGACTCTACCTATTCATAAAAAGGCTTGGGAGATGGCAGGAGTAAGTTTCAAAGGTCATACAGACGCTCTGCGTGAGTTCTTTTTTGCCCCTGCTATTATGATGCTGGGTTGTCCTAAAATGTATGTTGCACTCTACACCGAGCATATTCCTCTTAGTCACGTAGTAAAAGAGGTTCAAAATGTAGAGAAGCTCTCTATATTTTTAATCGATTTTTATGAAAATATAAAAGATAAACTAGAAAAAGATGAGACCATAGGACTCTTAGGAGTCAACCCACACGCAGGAGACGATGGTGTATTAGGAGATGAAGAGAAGCAGATAGTTAAAGCTAGAGAGATAGCACACAAAACAATAGGAAAAGAGGTCTACACCCTACCCCTTGTACCAGACGTTGCCTTTACACCAAAAAGTCGTAAACAACACCACTACTTTGTTGCTATGTACCACGACCAAGGGTTAGCACCACTTAAGGCTCTCTACTTTGATGAGGGAATAAATATCTCTCTTAATCTACCTATTGTTAGAACCTCTGTTGACCATGGGACGGCTTTTGATATTGCTTATAGAGGTGTGAAGTTAAATAATTTGAGTTATATTAATGCTATTAAGTATTTTTAGAATAATATTTTAATCTTCATTATACTACGCAAAAGGAAATAAACATGAAAAGACTCTATTTTTTTATACTACTATCTACACTAACACTATTTGCCCAAGAAGATTATGAAAACTATGAACCACAACAGTTCTTTAGTGCCAATGATGTTAATGCATTTTTTAATTCCCAAGCAGGAGAGCTACTCAAAAAGATTATAGTTAATGGTAAAATCTACTATATGCAACAAGATGGAGACCTATATGATGAGGATGTGGCTACTATTGATGATGAAGTCTTTGGAGCAAAAGGTGAACGTTACTCTTTTGGAAAGTCTAAACGACTTCTTGCTACTAAAATCTACCCTAAACACCAAAAGGCATTCTACTCAAACTGTGACTATGTTGTAAAAGAGAAAAAGCTTATACCTCTGCCAAAAACTTGTGGATTTCACTATCGTAAAAACAAAAATCGTTCAGAGAGAATAGAGTGGGAGCATATTGTTCCTGCTTGGCACTTTGGGCATCAGCTACACTGTTGGCAAAATGGTGGGCGAATGACCTGTCGAAACCAAAATAGTAAGTTTAGACAGATGGAAGCTGACATGCACAATCTTGTCCCTGCCATAGGAGAGATAAACGGAGACAGAAGTAACTTTAAATACGGCATGATAGAGGGAGAGAAGCGTCTCTATGGAAAAGTAGATATGGAGATAGATTTTGCAAATAAAAGAGCAGAACCTAGACCTGAAGTACGTGGAGATATTGCAAGAACATACTTCTATATGCGTGACCGTTATGGAATGCGTATTAGTAAACCTCAAGAGAAGATGTTTATTGCATGGAATAATCTTGACCCCGTTGACAGATGGGAGAAGAAGAAAAATCAGATTGTAAAAGAGCTTCAGGGCGATGAGAATATGTATATTACTAACTATCATAAAATGAAACAGTTAGGAGATACCAAAGATGAGAGTAAAAACCCTACAGATTTTAATGAAGTAAAAGATGAACTCTCTAAAAAGTACTCATTTATCTTTGATAAACTCTCTGCTCCAGTAGCATCAATTTTACTCTTTTTAGCTACAGCTTTTGTGGTCTATAGACGTAAAAGAGAGAAAAAAACAGAAACAGAGACTAAAACTGAAACTCCAAAAGAGCAGAGTGTAGAGACTAAAGGCTTTATGCTTCTCTCTAAGCTTGGTGATGTAGCTATTAGTTTTAATGAGAAAGATGAGGTGGTTATTGAAAAAGCAGATAAAAATAACCCTAATCAGATTTGGAGATTTACAAAAGCCAATAAGAAAAAAGAGTTCTTCTTTATAGAGAGTGTTAGTACTAATAAGGTCATAGAGGTAAAAGATGGAGACTCTAATGATGGTGCAAAGATTGTAATGGCTAAAAAGAAAAGACACAACAATGACCACCAAGAGTGGAAATTAGAGAGTTCAAAAGATAAAGGTTTTGTCTTTGTAGTTAACCGATGGACACTTAATGTTCTTGATGTCAAATATAAAAAGACCTCTGATGGCACAAAGCTACAGAGTTTTCACAAAAAGGTACGTGGTACTGAGAACCAAGAGTGGAAGATTGAGAAGGTGTAGTAGTGATATTTGATAACCTTGAAGAGATAGAGAAGATAGAGACAAAAGATAGACTAAAACATTTAGGCAACAAAAAAAAGAAGCCATGCAAAAAGAGGATTTTTCGCTCAAATATGATGCTAAATCCCCTACGGCTAAAGCACTTAAATAGAATAGACAACCTACCTGCTGACATGATTACCCTTAATCTTGAAGATGCCATTGCCCCTAGTCGCAAAGAGGAGGCTCTGCACAATATTGCTCTTTTTCTCTCTCATTTAGAGTACTCTGACTCATTTATAATTGTACGTACTAACCCTTTAGATGAGGGAGGCAAAGAGGAGATAGCTTTTTTAAATGATTTTGGATTTGATGCTGTAAGAGTTGCCAAGATTAAGAGAAAGGAGGAGATTTTAAAAGTTGATAGATTACTTAACAGTGAAAAAGAGATACATGTTTCACTAGAGATAAAAGAGGCATTTAACAACTTAGCCTCATTTGGTGGAGTTGAACGTTTTACCACTGCCAACCTTGGCATACTTGACCTACTTACCTCTTTAGCTCTTCCTCAGTCACTTGTTACTCATGACAATCCAACCATTCACTACATTCTCTCTAAATTTTTAGTCGATGCAAAGATAGCAAACCTTAACCCTATATCATTTATGTTTCAAGACTATAAAGATGAAAAGGGCTTTAGAGAGTGGTGTGAGCTTGAAAAGAAGATGGGCTTTACTACTAAAGCGTGTATGGGACCTCTTCAAGTCAAGATTGCCAATGAGGTGTTTGGAGTCTCAGAGTATGAGTTAAAAAGAGCAAGAGAGATAAAAGAGGCATTTGAGACCTCATCTAGCAAAGGCAAAAATGGGTTTATACATGAGCATTACGGATTTATAGATGAACCTATATATCGTGATGCTCTGCTTGTTTTAAAATTAAGTTAATATTATAATAAATGTTACAAAAAGTAATCTAAATCTATCAAATATATTTTTTTTAAAGATTAACTAAATTATTTTAGAAAACGGAGGAATAATTACACTCCTAATATAAAAATATGGAAATAATCAATGAACAACAGAAATATAAATCAATATTTAGAAAATGCCCAAAAAGCTACAACAGAGTTAAAAAAATACTCTCAATCTGAAGTTAATAAAATTATCAAAGAAGTTTATCTAGCAGGATTTCAAAATCGTGTTCTATTTGCAAAAATGGCAGTTGCTGAAACAAGCATAGGAAAATGGGAAGATAAAGTAACTAAAAATATTTTAGCAACAAAATATATCTATGAAGATATTAAAGAGTTAAAGACAGTAGGAGTCATATCTAAAGACAATACTTCAGGTATTATAGAAGTAGCCCAACCTGTTGGACCAATTTTAGCCATTGTTCCCTCTACCAATCCTAGCTCTACAGTAATGTTTAAGATTTTAATTGCTTTAAAAACAAGAAATCCCATTATTATTAGTTCTCCAGCTCGTGCTAAAGGTGTTTGCAGTTATGTTGCTGAACTTTTATATAAAACAGCACTAAAAGCAGGAGCACCTAAAGATTGTATTCAATGGACTAAAGGTTCTACAAGAGAAGAGACTCAAAAACTTATGAGAGATAGACGCTTAGCTCTTATTTTAGCAACAGGAGGTGAGAGCTTAGTTAATGCAGCATACAGTTCGGGAACACCTGCTTTAGGTGTAGGTCCAGGAAATGTTCCTGTACTTATTGAAAGCTCCTTTAACACAGAATTAGCCATCAAGAAAATTATGGAGTCAAAAACATTTGATAATGGTACAATATGTGCTAGTGAACAAGCTATTATTGTTGAGAAGAGAAATATGCAAAAAGCATTAAAGGCTTTAAAAAAATATGGGGCATATATTGTTCCAAATGAAGAGATAAAAGCCTTAGAAGAGGTTGTATATGATAAAGAGCGTAAGATGATGTCAAGCAGTATTGTTGGAAAGAGTGCAACTTTTATTGCAAAAAAAGCAAAACTCAATGCTCCTACCAATACCTCTTTATTGGTTGTAAAACAGACAAATGTAGGAGAAGAGTATCCTCTATCTTCAGAAATTTTAGCACCAGTCATTGCTATTTATGAAGCTGAAAATTTTCAACATGCCTTAAACATCTGTTTAGAGCTAAATAACTATGGAGGGAAAGGGCATACTGCTAGTATATTTTCAAATGATGATAGTAAAATCTTGAAGTACTCTATGGTAATTAATGCTGGTAGAATTATTGTAAATGCTCCATCAGCACAAGGAGCTGTAGGTGGACTATACAATAATCTTAGCCCATCTCTTACTCTTGGTTGTGGCTCAGGGGGAAGAAACATAACAACCGATAATATTACAGCTAAACATCTACTAAATATTCAACGTATTGCTAAACCTAAAAAAGAATCTAAAATAGCTAAACAAACATTATCTAAGATAAAAGAACGAATACTTAGTTTTGCATAAAACTAAGATGTTCTCTATGAACACATAAGCTTATGCTCAATCTCTTTTACACCATCTAATAGATGTAGTGTTGCACAGCAGTTGTTACTGCTCTCTTTCTCTACAAATGTTATAGGAATAGCACCACTATCTCGTATAATTTCAACTACTAACTCATCTGAGTTAATCTTTCTAAATGGAGCATCATCAAATAGAGCAAAAGAGTATTTTTTCTTATTAAGTTGTTCTAAAAACTCATTTGTATTGCTATATGTATCGACACTATAACCCAAATTACTTAAAACAGCTGAGTAGATTTTTCCTGTTAAATCTAACTCTTTATAGAGTATAATATTTGACTTTTTATAACTCTTTTCTTTATAATCTAAAGAGAGAGAGTCTCTAAGTTTTTGAATAGGGAAATACTCCTCTATAATAGATATAAGTTCTTTAACATCTATAGGCTTTTTTAAATATTTATCCATACCAGAGCTTAAATATTTTCTCTTATCACTCTCTATAACATTGGCTGTCAAAGCAACAATAGGAGTATGCTTTTTACCACTCTTTTTTTCATACTCAAGAATCTTGCTTGAAGCTTCCAATCCATTCATAATAGGCATTTGAATATCCATAAATATCATATCATACTGCTCTTTTTTATAATACTCAACTGCCTCTTCTCCATTATTTACTACTCTTACTTCAATGTCAAACCCAGTTAAAATACTTTTGATAAGTTTTTGATTAATAATATTATCTTCTGCTACCAATACAGTTAAACCTTTAAATACCTTATTGGAGTTAATCGTTTTAACTGTTGCTATCTCTTTATTAAAACTATCATCTTTAACATAACTTACCTCTAATGCTTTCATAGTTTTTGAGAAATTAATAGGCTTATAGATAGTTTTTGCAATTTTATCTTTTATACTGCTCTTTAATGTTTTTATTTTAGTATCGGTAAGAAGAATGACTTTTGCTCTAAACTCCAAAATAGAACGAATCTCTATATTGTTTTTTATGATATTATGCTCAACGAATATAATCTCTTCTAATAGATGCTCTTTTTTTATAAAAACATCTTCATAGTTATATTTTTTTAAACTAGCTCCTGTAAAGCTAATATAACGTTCAAGATTTTCATCTATGCTATCCTTTTTTTCACCAATATAAGCTATTGACAAACTATCTAATTTAGGAATAACTCTTTTAATAGATTTTTCTGATTTCTTTAAAGGTATTACAAAAGAGAATGTTGTTCCAACTCCCTCTTTACTATCTATAGTTAACTCTCCACCCATAAGTTTCACTAATTTACTTGAAATAGTAAGACCAAGCCCTGTTCCTCCAAACTTTCTACTTGTACTTACATCTGCTTGAGAAAAGGCATCAAAAATTTTACTCTGTTGCTCTCTACTAATACCTATTCCTGTATCTTTTACAGAAAAATATACACTAACCTCTTCTTCTGATTCCATCTGCTTTTCTATTACAACTCTAATAGCTCCACCTGCCTTAGTAAACTTTATAGCATTACTAAGTAGATTAACCATAACCTGAGAAATCTTATTTGAATCTCCAACCAACTCCACAGGAAGCCTTGGGTCAATATATAGCCCCAACTCTATATCTTTTTCATCTGCTTTAGCTACATAAGAGTCAATACTAGATTCAAACTTCTCCATAACATTAAATGATATATTTTCAAGTTCTACTTTTCCTGCACTAACTTTAGAGAAATCTAAAATATCATTGACTATTGTTAAAAGGTTATTAGAGCTATCTTCAATAATATTAATAAACTCACGCTGTTCCTCATTTAGCTCTGTCTCCTTTAAGATATTAGTAAAACCAATAATACCATTGAGTGGTGTACGAATCTCATGTGACATATTTGCTAAAAAATAATCTTTTGCTCTACTTGGTTCTTTAATAGCATTTGCTAAAAACTTATAAATCTCTCTAGTATCATTTTTTTTAAGAACCTCTTTTATCTCACTCTTTTGCCTTTCATCTAGGTCTGCTTCTATATCTTTTAAAGTATCTGATAGAAGTCTAGAATTTTTATCTAAAATAAAATAGACATAAATCGCAACTAATAGTAGAGTAAATAAAATAGTAAAAGTTACAAATAATCTATAAAATTTTTTCTTTGCAACTTTAAGATTCTCATTGATAGTCCCTTTAATATCAGAAAGAATCAACTCTTCCAATGCACCTAATCTACCTATTTTCTTATTAAAACTACTTATCCACTCTTGATTTGAAATAGTATATTTACCATTGACTAAACCTATAAAAGCTCTCCCTCTTTCTACTTTACATAGTGTTACAAAATATTTTTTTTCTAACATGTTATTAAGTTTATTACGCAATAAAATATCTTTTATATTAGAGAAATTTGGAAGAACATCATTTTTAACCAACGCCTCCCAATGTAAAAGCTCCTCATCTGTCATTTTTTTAGAAGAGGTTAAAATAGCAGAGATAAATTTTTTCTCTTTATTTAAGTTATCTTCCAATTCTAACAAGTTTACAAAAGATGAAATTTTAGAATTATCTTCTATGTTGGCTTTAGATATAACTTTTTTAACATACAAAATATTATCATCTTTATCTATTGAATTAATATACTTTGCACTACTATCTAATTTTGTATATTCACTATATTTTATAGATAAATTATATACTACAATAAAAATAGAAATAGATAAAATAAAAATAAAAAATAGAGAGATTGTTCTATTGCTAATATTAAACATATTTAACCTCTCTCTACTGATTTTTCTTATGATAAAGAGCTATATCTTCAATTATATTCTCTAAATTTTTAGCTGAAGAGTCTAAAAGGTTTGGTAAAAATAGTTTATCTGATTTATATAGAAACTCTCTATGAGTCTTCCAAATTGTACTCATCTCTCTACTCTCTTGTTTTAATTTGGAAGGATACCTATACATATTAACCTCTTTTATAATTTTATCAACTCTTAAAATAGCCTTTACCATATGGTCAAAGTTATTACTTTTGTCAAGATTTAACTTTGATGCTAAATAGTACTTTGATACTCTCTCTATAAGATAATCCATCTCTTTCATCAACATTAACATCTTCTCTTCTTTAGAAAAAGGATAGGTATGCATAGAGGCAATAGAGTTAGCACCCTCTAAAAAACTTTCACTATAATCTAAGATTAATATACTTCTCTCTTTTGTTATATTTTTCGATAACAACTCTTTTATCTCTTCTATATTATAAGTTAAAAAATCTAAAATATTTTTACTATCAATATTAGTAGTACTCATAGCAATATCATGTATAAATAGCTCAAGTTTCTCTATATCTTTATTTAACTCCTCTTTTAGCTCTATTCTTTTAGGATTTGAATATAGATATAGATAATCTTTAGAGAGCTTTTGCCCCAAATAGCGTATATTTTCTGTTGCCTCTATAATCTTTACATCACTCCTTGAAGATGCATAGATACCTGTAGTTAAAAGATAAATAGCAACCAATATATATAATATTCTCTTCATTTAATCTCCATTGCTATTTATCTTTTTGGATATATAGTTTAGTTATCTCATCCATCTTTTTGGTAATATTGTCAGTTGTATTAAAAACAATAAGAGGTAAACCACCCTTCTCTATATTATTATAGAACTTATGAACAATCTTCCAAAGTTTATCTATCTCTTTAAGTTTTTTATCTATTTTTTCCCCATTATCTCTATTAGCCAATAAAACCCTTAAATTTTCAGAAAATTGTTTTACTGTATCTTTCATACTCTTAACTGTATTTTCATCTTTAATACCAGACTGGTAAGCAATATAATATTTAGCTATTCTTTGAGAAAGCATTCTCTGCTTTGCTACCTTTTCTAATAGATTAGACCCCTTAATATTGTGTGTCTCTTTTAATGAATCTACTATATATTGATTTCCTTCCAACATAGACTCAGTTAAATCTAAAATCAAATGAGCATTGTCAAGAGTAAAGTCTTTGTTAGCTATATCTTTTAGCTCACTTGAACTCAATGCAACAAAATCTAAAAGATTTTTTATTTCTGAATCAGTAATTAGTGTAGTTAATTCATTATGTATTTTTAAAAACTCATTAAGTGACTTTTTTAGTTGCTTATCTGCTTTACTAGTAGCTATTTTCATACCCAAATATATATAATCTTTTGCTATACGCTGAGAGAGCATTCTCTGTTCTCCTGCAATATCTATTAATTTAGATACATTTACCGTTGAATCATTTTTACAAAATAAGAAACTCGATGCTAACAATAAAGATATAAAACCTAAAGTTATTTTTTTTACTATTCTATTTTTCATTATATTTTCCTATTTAGATGCTTCAACATAACAGTGTGTTACTCTATTCATATCTTTTAAAATATCGTCAGATTTTTTATAGATTAAAGATGGAATAAAAATAGTATTTGACCTATTCATAACTTCAAAAAACATAAATGATTTTTCAACACTATCAAGTAGTTTATTAATCTCATCTGTATTAAGTTTAGATTTTTTTAACTCCTCTAATGAACTCTTAAAAAGATGCATATCATTTTTCATTTTTTTTTTAAATTTATTATCCTCTACACCCCAAACTTTTAACATATAAAGACTTGCCATTCTTTGAGACAACATTCTCTGTCTTCCTGATATATCAACTATTTTTCCTGACTCTTTCCCTGTCTCTTTAGCAAATAGTCCTGTAATATCATTAGCTACTGAAAGTAATAACTCTAAATTTTCTTGAAGCTTTACAACTTTACTCTTATTAGGAAGAGATAGAAGAGTTTTTTTAATTGGTAACCATATCTCTTTTGCCTTTTTAACACTTTTCTTTATATTACTATTATTCATTGTATAATTATTAAGAGAGTCAAGATGGTCTTCAAATTCAGATATAGTTATATTTAAATCTTTATCTGCATTACCAAAACTATTTTTCATACCAATCATGGCATAATCTTTTAACATTCTTTGTGTAAACATTCTCTGTTTACCTGCTATATCCACAGCATCATAAATATTTTTAATATCTATAGCAAAGAGAGAAGAGGTTAAAATAGAAAATATAACTATAAATTTTATAATTTCTTTGAATTTAAAAGGGAACAACATCTATACTCCAATATAATATTTTTAATTATTTTAGTTAAATATTATATTTAATATAGAATTAAGACTATCTTAAAAACTATAATTCCTCTAATCTCTAACAGAAGCTAATGTTAAAGCAAAAAGCACCTCCACTCCACTCTGCTTTAGTAGCTCTTTTGCCTCTTTAAGAGTAGTTCCTGTTGTAACAATGTCATCAACCAAAATCACTTCTATATCTCTTTTACCACTATATATAAATTCTCTTGGATTCTCAAGTCTAAACTGTAGTGGTTTTCCTGAGTAGTTTACACCATTGGTTGCCATTAGTTTTGCATGTTCTATATGAACTTGTTTATGTCTCATTTCATGAGTAAGAAGAGCAACATGACTATAGCCTGATTTAACATTTTCATCAATACCTATGACATAAACTTCTCTAGGGTCATTCTCTACAAATTTTTGAATAAAAGGTCTAAAAGAGAGCCTTGCTAAAGCTCTATATAGCTGATAACCTTGTGGAGTATGTTTTGTAAGTAATAAATCTTCTATATGCTGATAGTTAAAGAAACTATAGACATCTAGTGAACCAAACCTTCGTTTAGTTATAGATGGTTTTAAAAGATTATTTTGACAAGTTTCACAAAAAGTAGATATACTTAGTTTATGACAACTTAAACAACGCATCTTTTTTAGAGTATATTTCTAATTACAATGGCATAATGAAGTACAATAAAATTCATAAGAAAAATTCCCATAGAGGAGGCTCTTGAAAGTAGAGTCTCTAACTTAGTTCTCTTCTTTCCATTGGTTCTAAAAGCAATTCTTAAATGAACAATAGTAATAACCGTCATAATAGCAACTAAAATTAATTTTGTTCTTAATGCTTCTATAACTCGAGAATGAACTTCAAAATCAAACAGAACATCTATCATACCATTTTGGACAATCATCCAAATACCTGTAGTAATGAGCATAACTAAAACAACCATTTCAAAGTAGCCAAATATAGGTCCTACTATCGGATAGACTACCTCTTGGTCTCTTTTATCACGCATTGAAATTCCTAAAACAAACATAAAAACTGAGCCACCAATCCATGAAATAGCAGCAATAAGGTGTAGATGTATTCCCCAGCCCAAGTGTTCCCCTTTAAATATGTAATATAAAGAGTATAGCTAAATAATTAATGATTTTCAATATATTATTAAATATTAATAGTTATGACACAAACTGAAACAGTTTTTATTTTTAATAAATATGATTATAAAAAAAGTATAAAACTATTTTGAATTTAAGCTATTCTAATAAATATTATACATGAGGAATTATATAGTGAAACAAAATGTCATTTTATTGATTATGTTAAGTAGTTTAACATTTGCAAATGTTGCTATTGTAAAAAAAATTTCAGGCAATGTTGAGGTTAAAAGAGAAGGTAAGATTTTTCCTATAGAAAAAGGGGACAGCTTAGAAAATGGAGATATTATTTTAACAAAATCAAAAAGTTCAATAGGTATCATGTTTGATGATGGAAGTCGTGTTGCTCTTGGAGAAAAAGCTGTTTTTGTTATTAATAACTATGTTGTAAAACCAAGTAAAAAAGAGTACGATATTGACTTAGACCTCAAAAAAGGAAAAGCGATGTTTAGCTCAGGTAAAATTAGTAAACTTGCTCCAGAGGCTGTTAAATTTCGTATTCCTGAAGGTGCTATTGGTATTCGTGGTACAAAGTTTGTTGTGGAGGTAAAGTAGATGAGACTCTTTTTAATAGTTACTATTTTATCTCTTTTTATTGGCTGTTCTAAAACAACTGTTGTCCTATTAGATAGTGGAAAGGTTGGTAGTAGCATTACTGTTGCTACGAAAAAAGCAACAACAAAAATAGATAAAGTTGGCTCTTTTGTTGAGTTAAAAGATAAAAATAAAGCTCCAAGTGAAGTTAAAAAGATGTCAAAAGAGGAGGTAAATAGACGCTTTGGAGATGTCTTGAATGCAGCACCACAAAAACCAGCCTCTTATCTTCTCTATTTTGAAACTGGTTCAACAAACTTAACACCTGAGTCAAAGAAGATACTAGAAGAAGCTCTAAAAACAATAAAAGAACACTCTCCTTGTAGCGTCGACATTATAGGGCATACAGACACAACAGGTTCAGCTACTCTAAACCAAAAAGTTTCACTAAAACGTGCTAAACATATTAAATCTATTATTGAGAAAAGGGGTATAAAAGTTATAAGTTTAAATGCTAAAGGCTATGGAGAAGAGGATTTACAAGAAAAAACTCCAGACAATACACCAAATGCAAAAAACAGAAATGTTGAGATTTACATTAAATAGTATATGAGCCGTTTCATTCAATATCTAATAGTTGTAGTTGTCTCATTGCTACTACATTTTCTATTTTACTATACAGATATTTTAAGAAACCTTGACTATAAATTTTATGACTTTTCAACAACAATCTTTACAAAAACTAAAATACAAAATAGTGGCTCTTACTCGGTCATTATAGATATTGATGAAAAGAGTCTACAAGTAATGGGACAATGGCCTTGGGCAAGAGTTCTTGATGAACAACTTATTGATAGCATCAATACAATGCATCCTTCAGCTTTAGGAGTCAATATTCTCTTTCCTGAACAAGATAGACTCTCTCCAATAAGTATACAAAAATTTTATAAACGCTATTTTAAATTAAATGTTCAATTCTCTTCTATCCCTCCTAGATTACGAGACAACGACCAACTTCTTGCTAACTCTATTAAATCTTCAAATGCTATTCTCTCAACTTATTTCTCAAATGAGGATTATACTGCTCCACATTGCGAAAAACTAAACTATAAAAATAATATTTTTTCAAAAAGAGAAACAGACTTTACTGCCTCATCTCTGCTCTGTAATTATCCTATTTTACAAGATAGTGTAGAGAATTTTGGTTTTATTAATGCAAGTGTTGACGATGATGGTATCTTTAGACGTGTGCCTCTTTTTATGCGTTATAAAGATAAAATTTTTCCCTCTTTTGCACTGGCAACTCTACTTAGTTTTGACAACTACTTACAGATTGATAAATCAATAAGCGATATCTTAATAAACTTCTCAAGCAGTAAACCCAAAACTATATCTGCTATTGATATTTTAAGAGGAGAGGTTAATCCTAAAGATATTCAAGGGAAAATTGTTATTTTAGGCTCTTCTGTTATAGGGCTAAATCCAAGCTATATTACCTACAATGGTAATAAAATCTCAAATAGCATGATTCACGCTATGGTAATTAATAATATTTTAGATAATGCTATCTTTACTCAACCTAAAAAGTATAAAAAGATTAATTTAATTATATCATTTATACTCTCTGTTATTATTATTATACTTTTTGCAAAACGGCTATATATCTATAGTACACTTCTTATTTTAACAACAACTATAGTGAGTTTTATTTGGCTTATGAGAGCCTATGAATCAAATATCTATATCTCTATAGCCTATTTATGGATTCCTCTTTTAACTATAGCACTAATCACTTCAATATACCACTTACAGATTATTAACAAAGAGCATAGAGAACAAGAGACACTACTCATACGCCAAAGCAAACTTGCTTCTATGGGAGAGATGATTTCACTTATTGCTCACCAATGGAGGCAACCTCTTTCAGCTATTAATGGGGTTGTACTAGAGCTTGATATTGACTATAGAAAAGAGAAACTTAATGCTCAACAACTAGACAAACACCTCAATGAAATAGAGAGAATTACAGCCTATCTATCAAGAACTATCCATGACTTTACCTCTTTCTTTGCCATTAACAAAGAGAGTGTTAGCTTTTTTGTAAAAGATGTTATTACACAAGCTATAAATCTAACCACTATCTCTAGCTACAAAAATATTGAAATTATCTGTAATAAAAGAGAGAAAATAGAGCTTGTAGGTTTTAAGTCTGAACTAATACAGTCACTTTTAGTTCTTCTCAACAATGCCATTTTTGCTTGTGCAAAAAAAGCTTCCAATGAGTTTAGGGGAGAGATTGTCATAGATTTTTATCATCTAAAAAACTATGTCTATATAACTGTGTCTGACAATGCAGGAGGAATTCCTAAAGAGAATCTAAAAAAGATTTTTGACCCATACTTTACAACTAAAAAGAAGTCAGGAGGTACAGGACTTGGGCTATACATTTTAAAACTTATTGTTGAAGATAGTATGAATGGAAAGGTTTTTGTAGAAAATGGTAGCAAAGGGGCTATTTTTACTTTGAAAATTCCTAGTAAATAGAAAAATGTAGGGGTAGACCCATGTGTCTACCCATATAACATTTAATTATCCAACTTAAGCACAGCCATAAATGCCTCTTGTGGAACATTTACTTTACCAATAGCCTTCATACGCTTCTTACCTGCTTTTTGCTTCTCTAAAAGCTTTCTTTTACGTGTAATATCTCCACCATAACACTTAGCAGTTACATTTTTACCTGTAGACTTTACATTGGTTCTTGCAATAATCTCATTTCCAATACTTGCCTGAAGTGCAACCTCAAATAGCTGTCTTGGAATAAGCTCTTTAAGAGACTTAACAAAGGCTAAACCTCTACTTCTTGCCTTCTCTCTAGGAACAATTATAGATAGTGCATCAACAACCTCACCTGCTACTCTAATGTCAAGTTTTACTAAATCTCCTGCTCTAAAACCTATAGGCTCATAGTCAAAACTTGCATACCCTTTTGTAGTACTTTTAAGCTTATCGTAGAAGTCAAGCACAATCTCATTCATAGGTAAATCGTACTCTAAAAGTACACGTTCAGCATTAATATAGTCCATCTTAACCTGAATACCACGACGGTCATTAAGGAGTTTAATAACATTTCCAAGGTAATCATTTGGTACTAATATGGTTGCTTTAATATATGGCTCATAGATAGTATCTATCTTTTGAACCTCTGGCATATCGTAAGGGTTTTGAATCTCTATTCGCTCACCATTGGTTAAGGCTACCTCATAGATAACAGTTGGAGCAGAGGCAATCAGCTCTAAGTTAAACTCTCGCTCTAAACGCTCTTTTACCACCTCCATATGTAGCATTCCAAGAAAACCTACCCTAAAACCTGAACCAAGAGCTAGTGAACTCTCTGGTTCATAGGTAATAGAGCTATCATTGAGCTTTAGCTTATCTAGTGCATCACGTAAATCTTCAAATCTATCCGTCTCAATAGGGTAAATTCCTGCAAAAACAAATGGTTTAGCACTCTCAAACCCATCAATAGATTCAGCTGTAGGATTTTTAGCATCAGTTACAGTATCTCCCACTTGAAGCCCATCGACACTCTTTAGACCAGTAACTACAATACCAATCTCACCTGTATTTATTTTAGAGCTCTTAATAGGAGCAATAGGATTTGGATACATCAAATCCAATACCACATGCTCCTCTTTTGTACTCATAATCTGAATCTTCTGTCCCTTCTCTATACTCCCATCATAAACACGTACTAAAGCCAAAGCACCCAAATAGTTGTCAAACCAAGAGTCATAGATTAGAGCTTTAGTAGGGGCATTTTCATCACCATTTGGAGCAGGTATACGCTCTACAATAGCTTCAATAAGTTCAGGTACACCCAAACCTGTCTTTGCAGAGACTAAAGAGTGTTCTGTACAATCTAATCCAATAGCATCTTCAACCTCTTCAAGTACCCTTTCAGGTTCAGCAGCTGGTAAGTCAATCTTATTTACCACTGGTATAAGCTCCAAATCATTCTCTAAAGCAATATATACATTTGCAATAGTTTGAGCCTCAACACCCTGTGCTGCATCAATAATAAGTAAAGCACCCTCACTTGAAGCCAAAGAGCGACTAACCTCATAAGAGAAGTCAACATGACCTGGGGTGTCAATTAGGTTAAGAACGTAGTGTTCACCATTATTAGCAACATAATCTAGTCGAACCGATTGAGCTTTAATAGTAATGCCTCTCTCTTTTTCAATGTCCATTGTATCCATAACTTGTGATGACATCTTACGCTCAGAGACAGCATTACACTCCTGAATAATTCTATCAGCCAAAGTAGATTTACCATGGTCAATATGAGCAATAATCGAAAAGTTTCTAATGTGTGATTGAGGAAAATTATTTTCAGCCATTAATTTGTCTCAAATAGGGAATTTACACTCTCATTATTGTAAACACGACGAATCACTTCACCTAACATCTTAGCTGTTGAGAGTACTTTAATTTTTTCACAAGTTCTATTTTTAAGAGGAATAGTATTGGTCACTATTAACTCATCTAATTCACCATTTTTAATACGCTCAAATGCAGGACCAGAAAGTACAGGGTGAGTACAACATGCCATTACAGATGTTGCACCTTTAGCCTTAAGTGCAGCTGCTGCTTTTACCATTGTCCCTGCTGTATCTACCATGTCATCTATCATAATGACATCTTTACCCTCAACATTTCCAATAATATTCATAACCTCTGATTCATTAGCTTTTTCACGACGTTTATCGACAATGACCATATCTAAACCCATAGTCTTAGCAAAATATCTAGCACGAGCAACCCCACCAATATCTGGACTTGCTACTACAGGATTTGGAAGATTTTTAGATTTTACATAGTCGTTGAACAAAACAGCACCATAGAGATTATCTACAGGAACATCAAAAAAACCTTGAATCTGTGAGGCATGTAAATCAACCGTTACAACTCTAGTAATTCCTGCTGTCTCCATAAGATTGGCTACCAATTTAGCTGAAATAGGAACTCTTGGCTCTGCTTTTCTATCTTGCCTAGCGTAACCATAGTAAGGGACAACAGCTGTAATAGAACGTGCAGATGAACGCTTAAGAGCATCTACCATAATAAGTAGTTCCATCAAGTTAAAGTTTACAGGTGCTGAGGTTGGTTGTAAAATAAATACATCTTTTCCTCGTACACTCTCATCAATTTTAACATTAATTTCATTGTCTGAAAACTTTGTAATTTTTGCTTTAGAGAGTGGCTGCTGGAGATATTCTGAAATCTCTTGTGCCAATTCTGGGTTAGCTGTACCTGAAAAGAGCATATATCCTGTCATTTGTCTACCTTATAGTTAGTATATTTCTGGCGAATTTTACCCATATTTGGCTAATAAGCTGATGATGTATGATTAAGTGTTTTTAGCTAAAATTACAAGTAGTCACTTTTTAGAGGAGTTAAATTATGCTTAATCTACTTTTAGCCCTATCGTTAGGAGTTATTATTGGTTGGAATTTTCATACTTTTTATAATGCATTAGGTACACCACACATTATTAAAAATGATATTAATATATCTATCAACAGAGATATAAAAGATAGCAGCTCTTTAAATAAGGAGTCTCAAAAAGCTTCACAAACTGAACAAAATCTTTCTCAACAAAAAATTCAAAAAAAAGTAACTCTAAAAATTGACCACTTTTATACTCTCTTAAATAGAGGTTTATTCTCTGATGCCATGGCTCTTTATCTTGAAGCTTCTGAAAAAAAACTTAAACTTTATAGATTAAAACTTTTAGACTATTTCCAAAAAAAAGCCAAAACCGATACCACTCTAGCCATAACACAAATGCATGAGTTTATAGAGACAGAACCCGAAAGTGAAGATGTAGCTAAACTACTTATCGACACACTTAATTCATCTAAAGAGTATAATGAGTTAGTTACTTTTTTAGAAGAGCAGATAGCAAGAAGTAGCTCCCCTGCTTTCTATACCTATAAGTTAGCAGAGTATTATGTTGAAGTAGAAAACTATACTAGAGCTATAGAGCTTCTAAAAGAGATTGAGTTTGATGATAACTTTGCAGATAAAGCAAAGGCTCTATTGAAGCAAATTAATAAAAAAATAGAAGAGTCAAAAGAGTATGCCTACTCTATTCCTCTTAAAAAATCAGGAGAGCACTTTACTGTTGATGTCTCTGTTAACGATACACCTCTAACCCTACTTCTTGATACAGGTGCAACACTTACTATGGTCAATGAAAAGAAACTTCCCCCTTTAACTATTATAAAAGAGAATATCTCTTTAAAAACAGCAGGAGGAGAAATAAACGCTCAACTTCAAGAGGCTGAAAAATTCTCTATTGGAGAGATAGAACTAGAAAAATTTCAACTTGTTAGCTCCTCATTTCAACAAAAAGATGCTGATGGACTTTTGGGTATGAACTTCTTTAAAAAATTTAAATTTAAAATTGACCAAAAGAATGAGGTTTTATATCTTTCCAGAAAAGAACTAATAGCAAAATGAAAATAATAGGCATAGGAAACGTACTAGAAAAAGATGATGGTTTAGGTGTTTACGCCTCAACCTACCTTCAAAAAAACTACACCTTTAACCCAAATATTCAAATTATCAATGGTGGTGTAGAGGGTATCCATCTACTCAATATTTTAGAAGAGGCAAAACATCTTATTATACTCGATAGCCTAGAGTTAAACGATAAACCTACCTCTATCTACGCCATTCCTGCACAAGAGATAAGTGGCTACGGTCTCAACAATGGTGGAGCTCATGAGATAGGTATTATCCAATGTATGGACATGATGGAGCTTCAAGGAAAAGAAGTTCCACAAGCTATTGTTATTGGTATTGTTCCTGCTGAAGTAACATTTGAGTTTGGGTTAAGCCAAGAGCTTACTAAGGCGTTTGAGGGTTATGTCTCTGTAGTACTACAATATCTTCAAAAACATAATATTGAGTGGCAACTAAAAGAGGAAATAGTCACCCTTAAGGAGATTATTCAGGAGGTAAAAAGAGTCTAATTTTAATTGCTAATAAATTTGTAGGTTCGATTTCATCGAACAAAAAATAAGCCACCCTCAAATACTCTGTTCGATAAAATCGAACCTACTAAACTACGCTTTTACCACCGAAGTCTCCCACCCATCATACAAAGCTCCAAACGCTTCACATAAATCAATCAACTCCAAACTCAACGCATCAATATCATGATAAAAAGGTTTATCAATACGGTAAAACTCCAACCCCTCAACACCCTCTTCATTTTTAATGCTCTGCTGAATTTTAAAGCCTCTCTCCTCTAAAGCCTCTTTTAACTCCTCTTTTTTATCAAGCTTCTCAAAAAAGAGTTTATGAGAGATTGCTCGTTTTAGGTGTAGGTTATCGCCCTGTTCACTAAGGGCTTTACAGACTTTATGATTTTGTATCAGTTGCCACTCTTTAGCTGTTGGGTAGAGTAGATTTTTGTAGTAGTTCCACTCACTATCTTCACTATGACCATGAGTTACTTCATAATTTTGATGTTCTGTAAGTGCAAACTCTATAAAATCTTCCCAATTATAGGTAAATTGTAAATAGTACAAAAAAGTAACATACCCATCAGAAATCACTCGCCCCACATACTTACCAATACGAAACTTTATCATAGAGGCTTCAAGCTTATCCTCCATAAAGAGTATCTCAGGCTCTTCATTTTCGCCTAACAATCCACTCTCTTTAGGCTCTTTTAGTTTTGCTTTTACAAAAGCAATGGTAGGGTAGATGTACTTTAGCTTCTCAACCTCCATAGAGATACCTGCATTAAACTGTATAGAGGCAGGATTACCCTCTAAATTTTTCATATATAGTTCCCAATACTCTTGCATGTTGCACTCCTTCGTCGTTTAAATTAATAGTTAAGAAGTAAGAGTTAAGAGTTGTTTTTTGAACTTTTAACTATACTTACCAATAGCGATATAATTTCGTTTATATCTTTTTCTATGTCTTTATACATTTTTTGGTTGATATATTCTGTGTCGTGTAGTAAATCAATCCAATAGTTCGTTTCATTTGCCTCTTTTAGGGCAATACTCATTTTACTTATAAAATCTGCTTTTGATTGAGCAAACTTTGCCTCTCGAATCAATGCTCCAACAGCTGTACCACTCCGTAAAACCTGTTTCGACAAAACATACTCTTTATACTCCGATGTCAAATACTTATAAAGCTTCACAACCCGAATGGCAAACAGATAACTCTTCCGAGAAACAACACTATCACCCATACACCCCCCCTAATTCTTAACTCTTAACTCTTAATTATTAATTCTTAACTCATCTCAAGGCTCATCAAATACATATCCTCCCCATCAAGCACCTTTACACGCAGACTCTCACACTTTGTACAAAAGTAACGCACCTCGTCCACTTCAAAAACATGGCCACAATCTTTACATTCAAGCTTAAGCTTTTGTGTGTTGAGTACCAATAGAGCCTCACTACACATCGTCCCCTCTTTAAATGTATCGAATGCTACTTGAAGCAGATGTGTCTCTATGCCACTCATTACACCTATCTTACAGACAACTTTTGTTACTTTTGTTGCTTCATTAGCAACTGCATTCTCTTCACACTGATTTAAAAGAGCTTGTACTACGCTATATTCGTGCATGGTGAATACCTATTCATTTTTATTTTAATTGTACTGTTTAAATCTTTCAGGTGTCTTAGTTGGACAGACTTTCCAAACAAATTCACGTCTCAACTCATGAAAAGCAGAATCCTCTTCCCAAAACTCAGGGTACATCACCTCTATCTCCCTCTCTTTACACAACTCTATCTCTTCGCCATGCTCCTCTAAAAACTCCTGCTTCTCCCACACAAAATCATCATCAAAAGCACTTTTAGCAAAACTATGTAGCTCCTCATAATAGTCACTAGCCTCAAAAACCTCATCAACCATACCAATCTTTTTAGCATAACTAGCAGAGATAGGCAGACACTCATCTAAAAGTTTTTGACTCATCTCTTGCCCCACTCTTTTTGGTAGTGTGTAGGTATGGTACTCACTCCCTGTAAGTCCTAAAGTTTTGTAGTGAGGGTTAAGAGTAACATCCTCTTTTGCTACCACATAGTCACACGCCAAACCCAGAAACACCCCACCTGCTCCTGCATTTCTAGCAAAAGAGGCAACAGTAACTATCTCATCTGCAAAGATAATAGAGCGAATTAAATCGTTCATCGCATTGATATTTGCCCAACCGTCTTCGCCCTGTTTTTGGCTATCTTCTAAGATATTTAGGTGAATTCCATTGGAAAAAAAGTCTATTCCTCCTACCAAGACCAACACCTCACACCTCTCTTTAATATACTCAACGGCATACTTTAGCCGTATACATTGGGCTGTACTCATCGCCCCATTGTGAAAGTTAAAACAGAGGTAGGCGACATTATCTCTAAACTCTACAGAGGTCTCATAAAAGGTTTTATAGCTCTTGTCAAAAAGTAGAGGCAATCTATGCTCTTTTACCCCTTTTAGTCGCTCTTTTAAAACATAGGTAGCAGGAAGTTTAAACCTACCCACCTCTTTAAGATGGCTTATCCAAACAGCCCCATCTATAGTCCCTAGACAAATAGCCCCATCTCGTTTAGCCAATATCTCTTTAGGCTCTCCTCGTAACCTCTCCTCTTCCCACACTCCAAAGAGATAACACTCTACCCCTAAAATCTCATCTAACACCCCAGGTAGAGAGTCGGAGAGGTAGATTTTATCGATAATGGTTTGAGTAGTATCTCTCTGCCAATCAATCGCTCTTTTTGCTTGGGTAAAGGGTTCATGTATGGGGTTTAAAATCTGTGGGGTAGCTCTGTTGTTCTCTATATTTTCAAAAAGCTCATCTAAAAGTTCAAGCGAAGCTGAGACCACCTCTTGACGATAGAGTGAAGCCTTATAGGTTTTACGTACCTCAAAAGAGGTCTCGGCATAGATGTCTCCACCATCATACTCACTATTGGCTCTTAAGACCACCACACCCCACCTTTTAGTTGGTTCTTGAAGTGCATACTCCAAACTGTACGCCCCTCTATCTCCTCTTGGAGCAGGGTGAAAGATGTAGGTTGGGTAGTTTTCATAGACAGAGGCAGGTAGATAGCTCTTTAAAAAAGGGCATAAGATAAGCTTTGGGTTAAAGGCTTCTATCTCTTGGAGCATCTGTTTTTCGTTGATAGCGAAGCAGACAGAGACGGTGTGGTTTAAATCTTTTAGTTTGCTGTAGATGGCTTGGGTTTGGGAGTTGAAGGTGGTTACTAAAAGGAGGATTTTCATAAACTATTAATCCTCATATTTTACACTGTGTATAGCTCTTTCTATACGAACAAGATAATTAATAGCCTTTTTATCAAAAATAAAAGTTTTACCTATAGTCATTAACTACTCTTTTTATCGATTTTATATATACAATAGTAACATAAGATATATTCTATTTTAGCATTTAAGGCGAATAGGATATAATATTGACAAACTACTCCATTGGTAAAAAGAATGAGTATAGAAGAGTTCAAATTAATCTTAAAAGAGTTTGATGATATTCCTGGAGATAAACTATGATAAAAAAATACTTCCGAATATTCACCACAATATTCATAATAACACTAGGCACAGTACTAGGAGCAAGTATCTTAGCAGGAGCAGTAGTTGCTCCAACAATTTTCCATTCAGAACTATTTGTAGGCTCTGAACTTCTAAGCCGTTTTCAAGAAGGCTTACTTATGACTCATGTATTTGAGCTTTTGGCTTATGGGGTTAATTTTTTAGTAGTTATCGCTATTTTATATGAGGTAGTTAAATTTAAAGCATTTGAGAGTAGTAAGTGGTCTTTAGGTTTAACCTTTTTAGTAGTTGCCTCTGGACTACTCTTTAGCTCATACTACATTCCACAAATTTTAGAGATGCAATTAGCAGGTGAGGCTGTAACAAGTGGGCATATTTTTGAAAATGTCCATAAAGCTTCTGAATTGGACTTTAAGCTCTTTAGCTTTTCAACACTTGGGCTTTTGATTTTAACATTGAGAAAAGTGTTACGATAGCATGAAGTTCGATGAGAAAAACCCTCTAATAGAGATAAAACATCTACAAAAAGTCTTTGGAACGAAAGAGGTTCTAAAAGATGTAAACCTTATTTTCCCAAAAGGTTCAACTACGGTTATTTTAGGTCTTTCAGGTGGAGGTAAATCAACCATTATTAAACATATTGTAGGCTTAATGAAACCAACAAGTGGAGATATTATTGTAGATGGAGTAAGTGTTCCTAATGCCTCTGAGGAGGAGTTACGAGAAGTTCGTAAAAATATTGGCTACCTCTTTCAAGATGGAGCGATGTTTGATAGTATGAATATTTTTGACAATGTAGCCTTTCCTCTGCGTGAACATAGAAAAGATATGAGCGAGAAAGCCATACATGATAAAGTACTAAAGATGTTAAGCATGACAGGGTTAGATGCTAAACGTGTAGCTAAACTAGCACCAAATGAGCTTAGTGGTGGTATGAGAAAACGTGCAGGGTTAGCAAGAGCGATTATTATGGAACCAAAGATTATATTGTACGATGAACCAACCTCTGGGCTTGACCCTATTACAAGTGACCTTATTACTCAACTCATTTTAAAACTTCAAAGAGAGCTTGGAGTTACCTCTGTGCTTATTACTCACGATATGAAAGAGAGTTTTAAAGCAGCTGACTATTTGGCATTTTTGTTTGAGGGTGAGATTATTGAGTGGGCTGAGAATGAGAAATTTAAAAATACTACTAATCCTTATGTAAGACAGCTTTTAGAGGGGAGTGGAGAAGGACCTATTCAGTTTAATGAATAGAGTGCGATATTTTAACTATACAATAATTTTTAAGAAGTTACATTTAATATTATAACAAACCCTCTATCAAACCCTGCCAAATCTCGATAAAAGCTATATGATTTTATCCCATTTTGCTTAAAAAAAGATTCCATTGGCTCTTTTTGGTCATACCCCATTTCACAAGCAAGATACTTAATGCCTCTCTTTTTTACCTCTAAAACTATCTCTTTTAAAAGCTCATCTCCAATCACTCCACCAAAGAGTGCCTCTTTTGGTTCATAGTCAACTACATTGGATTCTAAAATAAAATCTTGGGCAATGTATGGGGGATTACTTACTACAAGTTCAATAGGTTCATTTACATTATCAAGAAGATTAGATTTTCTTACCTCTATCTGCTTTTCTAATCCAAAGGTTTCTATATTTTGCCTAGAAACTCTAATTGGAGTATCGCAAATATCAGTAGCTATAATCTTTAAATTTGGAAATTTTCTAGCCAAAACTACCGAAATAGCACCACTTCCTATGCCAATTTCAGCAATAGATGTAATATTCTTTTTTTCAATAATCTCTGCTACTAAATCAATAAGTATTTCAGTTTCAGGACGAGGTATAAGCACCCCCTGCTCTACTTTTAGTTCAATATCATAAAAACTAGTACTACCTACAATATACTCATAAGGCTCATGGTTAGCTCTTCGCTCTACTAAGGCTTCAAAAGCTTCAAAATTCTTTACCTCTTTATTATCAAAAGCATGTAGATAGATTCGCTCTTTGTTTAGATGATGGGCTAAAAGTAGTTCGGCTTCAAATCTTGGACGTTGGCAACTCTGTTGTAGTTTTTTAGTGGTTTGGGTTAAAATCTCTTTTATTGTCATGTTGGAAGAATAGCAAAAAAGTAATAAATAAGCAAAAAAGTTTTACCTACACCTCCAAAAACTCCACCCCATCTTTTGACCCAATAATCAAAAAGCTTCTAAGTTTAGGAATGCTTTTAACTCTATCTAGCTCTTTATACTCCTCGACCTGCTTTATCCCATCTTTTTTAATAGTGTTATAACTATCTTTATCTTTTTTCCATTTTAATTCAAGCAGATAGTTGTTTGGCACTTTTTCATCTCGACCTATTAGCATAATATCAGGAATTTTTCTGTTTTTCTCAGGTTGTGAGTCTATAAAATAGAAATCTGATGAGAAACTAAGAAGTGCAAGAGCAATCATCTGAAAATATTTTTCATCAAATCCTTGATGGTCTCGGTTTGAGAGTGTTTTTATAACCTCATTTAGTTGCTTTTTAAATGGTTCTACATCTCCTAAAGCCATATCAACCAATAGTCTTCTTGTATCTAAATCTATCTGTAAATTGTTTCTCTTTTTAAGCTCAATAGCAAAGTAGTTAAAGTAGAGTATTTTTATCACATAGTTTGGTATCTCAAACTCCATCTCTTCACCAAATAGTTCATCTTTTATGGTTATAAATCCCATAGAATAAATAAGTGTTATAAAATCGTCTCTACTAAACTCTCTATTTAAATCATATCTATCTTTTATTTTTCCTGAAATGGTATTTTTCTCTATTAGCTCTTTTAGTATCTCATAGTTTTTTTCACTATTGCCTATATTAAAGAGTTTCATAATAGCTCGATAGTCACTTGCTACATTGCTATCCAACATCTTTTTAGGCATTTCACACCGTTTTTTATCATATTCAGAGAGAAAATAGTTAATTAGCGTAGCATTATAAATTCGTTGGGTAGCTTGAATATTAAAAAGATAACCGTTATACCATATTTTTAACTTCTCTATTAATCTATCTCTATCTATTGTATCACACTCGTTAAAAAGATACTGCTCCAATGAGTAGTTTACCTCTTCTGCTGTAAATCCTGCTAAAGCGTTAAACTCCTCTTTGTAGGTAATATGTTTTACAATATTAAACCCACTACTTAGGCTATCTAGTGTAATTGGGGTTACTCCTGTAATAAACATCTTTTGCACTGTCCCTGAAAGAGTAGCAGTTTTTAGTACCTCATAAAAGCTTCTAACAAACCCACCTTTGCCTACTATCTCTAAAAAATCTTTCATGCT
>JALVXC010000085.1 GCA_027038275.1 Campylobacteraceae bacterium
GTTAAAACAACAACACAACACTCAAAACTCAAACACATCATCTTCCTCTCTCTCCTCTTTTAACCTAAACCCACTCTCTTTAGAGTAAATATCCCCTATATCTGAAAGATAATAAATCCCAAAAATATTACTATGTGGTATCTCTCCTATCTCCAAATCTTGTAAATCTTTCTCTTTAATATTTAAAATCTTAGATTGAAACTCTCTCATAAGCTTCTCTTTTTCTCGTTTCATCTCATGAGGTTTTTTCCCTTTGACTTTTTCAAAATATTGGTATTCAAAATCTTTCAAATCAACCCCCAAAGCGACCGATTTAATATAGTCTTGCTCCAATCCAAAAGCATCTCTATTTTTTTTAGAAATCGCATCAAAATTAAACTCTGCTATATCCTCTAATATGCCACTCTCTCCTTTGTTCTCATCAAGAGCATTAAAGTAGGCTTCAATATAGGGTAAAATGTCTCTCTCTTCTATATCTTGTTTTTTCAAAGGCTCTAAAAGAGTTTTTTTACTCTCACTCATCATAATAGCATCATAAATCTTGGCACTCTTTTTTAACTCAAAAATAAAAATATCACTCATACCCTTTTTATCTTCTCTATTGACTCGTCCTGCTGTTTGGATAATCGAGCTAATAGGTGCAAACTCTCTAAAACCTATATCAAAATCTAGGTCAACCCCTGCTTCTATAACTTGCGTTGAGATAAGTATTTTGGCTGTTACATTACTGCTAGAGCTATCTTTTATACTCTCTACAACCTCTTTTCTATCTTCAAAAAACATATAGGAGTTCAAGCAATAACTACTCTCTACAGACTCCTTAACCATCTTATAAAGCAGTTTAGAACGCTTAATCGTATTGACCACACATAAAACAGAGTTGCCTTTTTGATACTCCTTGACAATAGCACTTGCCAAAGCCTCTAGGCTATCATCGGGAAAATATTTTAAGACATATCTGTTTTTCTCTTTAAAAATCTCTTTTTTATCTGCCAACTCCAAAGCCATCGTTTTATCGGTCAAGATAGGCATAGTAGCACTCATTAAAATAAAAGTGGTATTTAGTTTAGAAGAGAGCAGAGGCAACAGAGCCTTAAAGGCTTTCCAAAGGTTAAAGGGAATGGCTTGAACCTCATCTAGGACGATTACAGCGTTTTGTAGGGCTTGGAACTTGATATTGTCACTGTTTTTGTTGGAGAGTAGAGCAAAAAAGAGTTGATAGAGTGTAGAGACAATAAAAGGGTCGCTCCAAGAGTTTAAAATAAACTTCCATCGGTCATAATCTATATTGTTCTCTTCTTGGTTCTCATCAAATGTTACAGCGTAGTGATGTTTGGTTATCTGCTGGGGAAAAAGTTTATCAAAAATCTCATAAGTCTGGTCAATAATCGAGGTAAAAGGCAAAATGTAGATAATCTTACTAAGCTCTTTATCCTCTTTTATCTTTAGAGCCAACTCTAGTGAAGTGAGTGTTTTACCTATACCTGTGGGTGCTGTTAGGGTAAAGACAGTATAGTCTCTATCATAAGAGTTTAAAATATCATCTTTGACCTTGTCTCGTTTGGGGTCGGTTACTTTTATGATTTTTTTTAGCTCTCTTTTTAACTCTGCTACACTGTTTTGATTTTCTACTTTACGATAGTGAGTTTTATAAATCGCCTCATACTTATCTGCAAAAATCAGTTTAGAAAAGAGTAGCTTTTGAGCAATAAAATCTTTGACATCAAAGGTTAAATCTCTATTTTTTCTTCTAAGTTTTCTAAACTTTTTAGTATCTATCTCTCTTAACCCTACATACTCAACCACATCTTTTTTGCTATAAATCTCTTTGATATTTTGAGTAGCTATCTCTTCTCTAAAAAACTCTAAAACATCATGCCCCCCATCAGGATTTTTAAAACTCTTTAGCTTTCCATGATGAGAGATAATAGCATTAAAGACAAAAAGGTCATCTTTTTTAATCAGAAAAGTGCTATCTGTATGATTTAAAAGATAGATAATCCCCGAAATAGGTGCATGAGGTTCAGAGCTTTTAGTTTTTTTGGTAATATAGTCTTGAAAACTATCCAAAACCTTACCCAAGTCGTGAAACAAAACAGCCTTAACAAAAAGGCTATCTTCTCTATCGTAGGCTTGAATATTGGCAACATGCTTTGTCAGTTTTTGTGTGGGGTGAGAGAGATAATTCATAGCATCAACACCCTATAACCATTGACCTCTACATACTCTTTGGGTTTAGCCAAAATGGTTTTTCCACTCAACTCCACAAGCACATCTTGAAACCCTCCAAAGACTCTACCCTCTTTTATGAGTGTTGCCATACGAATATCACTGTAGTTTCTATCAAACTCTATCTCAAATTTGGTATCAAGCGTTACAAAGGAGTCCATCTCCACAAGTTTAGTGTTTTGAATAACCTCTTTTTGATACTCACCTACAAACTCAAAATTAGCCAAACAGAGATTTATGCCCATATAAGGCTGATAGAGTGCTATATGGTTTTTAAGATTCTCTCTAATAGCCTTAGACTCCTCCCAACAAGCAGAAAAATCAATAAAAATCTTATAGCTAGGTTTAACCAACAACTCCCTATAAAACTGCTTTCTCTGTTTTATATTTTGTCTAGCATTTTTAACAGAGGGCAGAGCATCTTTGATCCCATTAAAACAAAAGTTCTCTTTTCCCTCAATGCTATTTATCTTGACTGAGTATTGAATATTATTTAAAAACTGATAATCATCAAAACTCTCCAACCCCCCAACTGCCCCCAAAAAACCCACAATA
>JALVXC010000086.1 GCA_027038275.1 Campylobacteraceae bacterium
CAGGTTTTTTTGCTGAGTACATCATGACCATATTCATCTGCAACATTAGCTTAAAGAAGTTCTTAATATTTGGTGTATTAAAATCAGCAAAACTCTCTGCACAATCTCCACCTTGAAGTAAAAAAGCTTCTCCTCTTCCTACAGCAGCTAACTTCTCTTTTAAAGTTCGTGCCTCTCCTGCAAAAATAAGTGGTGGATATGAACTAAGCTCCTCTTCTACACTTTTTAGTACTTTTTCGTCACTATAGGTTGGTTGTTGCTTAATTGGAAACGCTCTCCAAGAGCTTGGTGTCCAGTTCATTTTCTTATCCTTAGAAATTAATTGAGTGATTATACCAAAAAAATACAAAAGAGAGTATTTATTATATGTTTATGTAGGTAACGATATAATAAATTTAAAATTAAAAAAAGGATTTTTATGAACAAAAACTTACTACTACCTCTTCTAGCAACTCTACTCTATTCGGGGTGTGTACCAAAAATATCTCCAAATATTATTCCAATACATAATACTACTGCTCCCCAACCAGAATCAATCAACTCTTCTACAGTAAAAAACATACCCTTAGCTGATTTTTCATACTACAAACTTAAAACAGTACAAGGTCCTATTTTAACAGTAGGTGAAAGTCACACAGGATTTCTATTTCCTGATTTTAAAGGAAAAATAATACTTATGCAAATATTGGGACAAGATTGTCCTCACTGTTTAACAGAGATACCAATTATAAACTCAATACAAGCTAAATATAGTCAAAACTTACAAGTTGTTGCACTGCAAGTACAAGAAAATATGGGAGTAGATATAGCAAAGAGCTTTATTCAACAACACAATATATCTTACCCTTTTTTTGATAAAAATGCTGCTAGAAATTTAATGTATGGATTAAAAACAAACTATGAATGGAATGGGGTTTTACCATTTATACTGTTGATTAAAGATGGCGTTACACAAGAGGTCTTTAGAGGAGAGAAGAGCCAACAAAAAATAGAAAAAGCAATTCAAGAACTACTCTAAATCTATCTAAAAGTAGTCTCTTTTAAAGAGTCTACTTAAGAACATCTGCCTTACCAAAATAGAACCCCTGTGAGTAGTCAACACCTATATCGCAAAGAATTTTATAGATACGTTCATTCTCTACATACTCTGCAATAGTCTTAAGACCCTGTTTTTTTGAAAAATAGACAATGGTCTCTACCATATTTTTAGAAACTATATTAGATTCAATATCACGAACAAGTGAACCATCTATTTTAATATAATCAGGCTCATAAGATAAAATTCTTGAAAAGTTTGAAAAGCCTTTACCAAAATCATCAATAGCTATCTTTACACCTTTTAGTTTAATATAGCGAATAAACTCTTTAATTAATGCCAAATCATCAACATCATCATCCTCTATAATCTCAACAGTAACTCTATGTGCTTCAGTTTTATATCGTTCTAAAAGCTCAAAAAACTCTTTTATTGTACTCTCTTGGGTCATATCTAATGTTGAGAGGTTAATTGAAATTTCCATATCGGTATAAAACAGAGCTCTAAAAGAGTTTCTTAAAACAATAGAGGTAATCTCATTATAGTATTTACCCTCTTTGGCTGTATCTAAAAAGAAATATGGAGATACAATATTATCTTTTTCATCTATTAAACGTACTAAAGACTCATACTTCTCAATCTTTTTTGTTTGATTGTTAACAATAGGCTGAAAATAGGAGATAATATTATAGGTGTTAATAGCTCTTCTTAGCATATTAAATGTTTGCAGTTTTTTAACAGCAAAGGCTTTCTCTTTTTCAAGTAACTCATTTGCCATAATAAAACTCTGTTTACTCTGTAAAAGATTAAATAGACCAACTTTTGCACTCTCTAATGCATTTATACCATACGCTAAAGAGGTTACAATAGAGAGAGTATAGTCAACAAGACCAATTTTAATTCTTGCACTATTGACTCTTTCTTGAAATTTTTTTATAGTTCTATGTAGCTTCTCTTCTATAACTAACTGTTTATTATATGGCTTAACAAAAACAAATTCACCACGTTCCAATAGATAAACTCTCTTAAAATTACAATGCTTTGGCATATAAGAGAAGAGTTTTTTAGCAAATCGTTTTTGAAGTTTTTTACTAATTTTGCTTTTCAATGAAAAATTCAAATATTTGAACTCTTCTATCTTGATTAAAATAACAACAGCTTCATCTATAGAGTCAAGATAATCAATTAATTTATACTCTCCAAAAAACAGATAATCATTCATTGTAAATTTATCTATCAACGTATAAGCCTTTCAAAAAAAATATTAATTTTTATTAAGCTGTATTCTAGTCTAAAAAGCCGAAAAATAGGGAAATAAGAGGGAAATAGATTGTTTTTAAAAAAAAATGGTTACTAAAATATACAGTCAATTTATCTGATATTATATTCTAATAGATAAAAACATTACAATTTGACAAATTTCTATATTTTAAAAAAAAATTTCTGTATAATTAACTCTATTAAATGTAGAGGTAATTTTATGAAAGAGGCTAAAGCACTATTTAAAAAACTAAAAATTGTTTCCCTTCTTGATTTAGCTCTTACTCTCCCTACATCGTATAATAACACTACCCTCTCTACCAAAATCACTTTAGGAAAGGTACACACCTTTGAAGCTAAAGTAGAAGAGGTAAATAGTGTTAATGGTAAACTTCGTATCACTTTTTGGCTTCCTCAATTTCATAAACGACTTAGCTCTATGCTCTTTAGAGTTACCCCTTACCACTATCAACTTTTCAGTGTAGGTTCTAAACACTTTATTCAAGGTCGTGTTGAAGAGTATAAAGGTTTTTTACAGATGAATCAGCCCAAATCACTCAAACAGATAGGAGAGATTATTCCAAAATACTCAACAGCTATAAAGCAAAGTAGTATTCGCTCTTTAATTGAGTGTTTTATCAACGAAAAAAATCTCTATGCAGAGGGGTTAAACCAATATGAAGTCAATACTATTTTGGGACTACACTATCCAAAAAATCTACAACAGATTGAAGATTATGACCAAGAGGTACTTAAGTTTGTAGAGGCGTTTAACCACATGAAGAAACTCAAAGGAAAACGTGAAGATTTTCCTGCTGTAGAGGCTCTTAATGGAGAGATACTCCCTTTTATTAAAGCTCTTCCTTTTGAGTTAACAAAAGAGCAACAATCTGTTATGTATGAGGTGCAACAAGATTTAAAACAAAAAGAGAAGGCTACTAAACGGCTTATAATAGGCGATGTAGGTTCTGGTAAAACCATGATTATTTTAGCTAGTGCTGTTATGGCTTATCCATCAAAGAGTATTCTTATGGCTCCAACTTCACTACTTGCACTTCAACTCTATGAAGAGGCAAAAAAGTATCTACCTAAACATATTAAAATTGCTCTAGTTATGCAAGGCAATAGTGAGGGAGATTATCTTGATGCTGATTTTATTGTAGGGACTCATGCCCTACTCTTTAAAGATGACCTGCCAAAAGCTTCACTTGTTATGGTAGATGAACAGCACCGTTTTGGAACAAAACAACGTGCCTTACTTGAAGCTATGATGGCAAATGAAGAGAGGAAACCTCACTATCTACAGTTTTCTGCAACCCCTATTCCTAGAACCCAAGCAATGATGCAGTCTGAACTCATAGATGTAAGTTTAATTACCTCTACCCCTTTTAAAAAAGATATTACCTCGCGCATTATTTCAAAAGAGGATTTTGCTGAACTCCTAGAATCTATCAAAGATGAGATTGCACAAAATCATCAAGTGCTTATTGTCTACCCTTTGGTAGAAGAGAGCAAAGAGATTCCTTACCAATCGATTGATGAGGGTCGAGGTTTTTGGGAGAAGAGATTTGAAAATGTCTATGTAACCCATGGAAAAGATAAAAACAAAGAGGAGGTTTTACAAGAGTTTAGAGACAAGGGCAACATTCTTTTAGCTACAACAGTTGTAGAGGTGGGTATCTCTTTACCAAGGTTAACTCTTATTGTTATTGTAGGTGCTGAACGTTTAGGATTAGCTACACTTCACCAACTACGTGGACGTGTAGGACGCTTAGGGCTAAAGAGCTACTGTTACCTCTTTACCAATGATAAAAACAATAAACGTCTCCAATCATTTACGCAAACTATGAGTGGATTTGAGATTGCAAAGTTAGACTTAATGTTTAGAAAATCTGGAGATATTTTAGATGGAACTATACAGAGTGGTATACAGTTTAAGTGGTTAAATTTAGCAGAGGATGAACATATTGTAAAAGTAGCAAAAAGTAGGGTGCGATTGCTATCGCACCAATTGTAATGTGCTGTTTCCCAATACACTATAGATTAATAAAGCCCAAACTTCCCATCAGCTCTCTTATACATAACTCTCATAAGACCATCATGGTCATTAAATACGATAAATTGTCTCTTCTTTTCTGCTTTTAATGCTTCGATAGCTTCGTCAAAATCTAGTGGTTTATGAAGTTCTAAATCCATAGGAATAATATCTACCTCTTCTGGTTCTAAGTCAAGTACTGCTTCTGCCTCTTCACCTAAATCTTTAAAAGACATCACTTTATGGTTTTTTATCTTGTCAGCATGTCTTCTAAGTGCTTTTTTTGCTCTCTCAAAAGCCATATCTGTTGCAGTATATACATCTTTATCTGATTGGGTAATAACAATAGTGTTTTTATCTTTAAGATTTAAAACAAGCTCTACAGATACTCCATCTTTATTTTTGTTGTTTGCTGAGATAATAGTGTTACTTGAAATGATATTTAAATTATATTTATCTAACGCATCAATACTAGAAGAGATATGTTCTCTAATTGAATCTGATAGTTCAAAATGTCTTCCCACTATATTTTTGCTCATAATTTATCCTTTATGTTTAAGTCACTTAACTCCTAACGTTTTAAGTTGTTAAGTATCGAATATTATATCTTATTTTTGTAAACCAAAAGTTAATATAACTGAATTTTTATAGCTTCTGTAAAGTTCTTCGATGAAAAGTAATATCTCTATTGCTTGGGTCATCGAAGTCTTTATAGGTTATGTAGGTGTCTACTATTAAGGAGATGGTATTGTTAATACCTGTTCCTAAACCATCATCTGTCCATGTTGAATTTTTATTATTTAAATCAAAAGTTCCATCACTTTCTATAGTATTATTACATTCAGATAGCAATGTATCGTTACCTAAATATTTTATATTTATACGAATATCATAGCCACTTGAAACATCACCAAAATGGTCAGTAATCTGTTCAATACAATCTATAGCTCTATCATGATATAGTACATTTAAAATTGCTAACTCTGTATAACTTCTTGCTAGAAGTGCTGCTTGTTCTTTTTGATACTGTTGTGTTGTTGCTTTTACTGTCTTTCCTGTAACATTCATAATAAGTGCTGAAACTGTTGCCATAATTACAATAACAAAAATGGCTGTTATCATGGAAAATGCTTTTTTACTTTTTATAGTCATCATCGTATTATTGCCTTCTCTTTACATGTACTAATGTTATAGTCTGCTCCAATATCTTCAGTAGCACAAAGTTTTAACTGTATAATTCCACCACTTTGGGTAAATTTGAAAACAGAGATATTTTTAATAAGAGTTTTGATTGTAGCATTAGCATCATAGGTATCACCTTCCCATGGTTGATAGTTGTAATGCAGATTCAAATCATAAAGACCATTTGATTGTTTTTCAGGTACTAACGCATAGGCAGACCATGCTAATTGATAACGTTCAGTTATGGTTTTAGCTTTTGCTGTATTGATAAAGTTAAAACTTGTAGAGTTATTTTCAGATACAGAATAGATACAACTTGTATCACTGTTTACTAACCCCATACATAACCCATTAACAACATCTCCCTCTCCTGTTCTAGGTTGAAATACAACAGCTGGACTATCTACTGAACCAGTAAGGTCAACTTTATTGTCAGATAAGTTTTTAATAATTGTATTAACACTTTCTAATTGTGAAGCAGGTGTCTCAAAGAGATTTTTTGTTGCAGTTTCATATTTGGCTATACCACTCCAATATGGTGTCTCTCCTGCTGAAAAGCTATCATTATCATACCCTATCCACTCTAAGACAATTAGGTTTGAATCCACAATAAGATTAATATTTGTAAGCAATTTAAAATTTGCAGGGTTGTTTGGGTCTTTTGCAATAGCAGAATCTAGTACACTATAGGTTAAACGGTTAACTATTTGGTTGATGGCTAACTCTGTTTTTGTATTTACATTATACATAGCTCTTTGAACAATATAGTTTTCATACACTTGAACAATAATCTGAGAAGAGATAGATGCTACTATACCTAAAATAACCAATACAAAGATAACCTCTATCATAGAAAATGCTTTTCTCATGGTAGCACCTCTCCATTAACAGAGTATGTACCAATATTACAAGAGAATGCATTAAATGTAATATCTTTTTCAAGTTCAGATACACCAGAGTTAGAGGTTAAATTTACTCGTATAGCTTTTATATTGCTAAAAGAACCTGTAGAGATATCTTCTAGCACAGCACTCTCTTTTGTGTATCGAACTGTTGTATTGATAGAGATATTATTGTCAATATACTCTCCATTATCTGGGCTACTGCTCTCATTATTAAAAAGCATTAACCCAAAACTTGAACCATCATAATCATCAACATCATCAAAATCTGTATAAACAGTCTCATTTGCATCAGTTGTTCCTATAATAGATGGAGTTAAAGTAGCATTTGCCTCTTGTGTATTTCTTCCTAATACCCCAGTTAAACCATCTGGAGGAAAGGAGTAACCACTTCTATTTGCATCTAAAACAGGTGACTCTCCTGCAACTACATTACTATTATTTTCATCCCAATGCATAGAGAGAATTATTGCTGTCTGAGATGAAGCAGCTACAATTGCCTCTTGTTGAAGTGCAACATTGGTACTTTTAATAGACTGTTGTATTAACATAGGAGCTGACATTAGTACTATACCCATAATAACAAGAGCAAATATAAGCTCTATCATTGCTATGGCTCTTTTAGTTTTTACCATGACATTTTTCCATTTTTTTCAACCATTCCATTAAGAGTTCCTTTTTTATCTCTCATTAAGTTATATCCTAACTCTGTATCTTTATTAGGAGAGACTCCAGTCATTCCTGCAATAGGTGCCATAGTTACAAAATATAAAGCATTATTATATTTATTTTTTTTATTAAATCTTAGCCATAAATCAGTAACAATTTCTATTTTTGCTTTAACTTTCTTTTTTAAATCTCCATCGACATATAGTGTTTGAATATTCTCTATTTTTCCATGTTTAAACAGAGGTATAGATGTTGTATAGTTTGTTGTTATTTTATCTCTATCATGACTACTAATATTTTTAAGTTCTAAAACTCTTCCTTCAGTTGCAGAGTCATGTTGTGTAGCTAAATACCAACCTTTATAGGTCTTTTGACCATTACCAAGCATACCGTTAGCAGTAAGTTTCATTGTATCTCTACACCAATTTTGATTTTTCATTTTTTTTCTACAATATACTTCTACAAAGAGAGGTGTATTAATACTTTTTTTGTTTGTTTCTGGATAATATTTTAAATAAGAAGAGACTCTCGCAAAATAAAAAATCCTACTATCATTTATATCTCCTAACCCAACAGGAGTATTGTCTTTAGCTTCTAATTTACCCTCTAAATCTATCGAATTTAAATCCAAAGAGATAAAATCTACTCTTATAGGATTTGTAGGTTTATTAAAAAGTTTTTCCATATTATAAAGAATCTCCACAGACATAGTTCCATTCTTATCATCTTCAAAATCCTTTTTCTTTATATTTATATCTTTTATAATTGTCATATTCGATTCAGAAATATTATCATCATTAAACACAACAATCTGTTGAGGCATTAAACTCTTTTTTCCATCAGCTGATTTAGGATAAGTCATATTACTATCGCTCCATGTACCCCTATCATCTTCAAATTCAAACTTTAGCTTAACTGTTAAATTAGGATTTCCTTCTATACAACCATTAGTAAAGTTACTTAATACTGTCCCCTCTTTTCCTAAAGCTTTAATTGTACTACTCAATTTTACACCCATCTCTGTTGAGAGATTAAAGTCACTCATATAGACATAATCTTTCCCATTACCATTAATATTTGAAAGAGTTGTATTTGAAAACTCAAACTTATATGGCTGAAAAGTCATACTAATATCTTTTAAGTTAGCTCCCTCATTAGAAGCAATATTACAACCAAATTTACCTGTATCATCAGCTTCATTTGAACTACTACCTACAACACAACCAAGATTATTTCCATCTTTATCAACATCTGTCCAGTTAATATCTTCTATATGTAGAGTATATTTACCTACATTATTATGAGAAATCTCTTGATTTAACTGACCATTTGAGAAATTATAATTTTCTATTTTAGTTGTATTGACATCAGCACAGTATGTAGTACCTGTCTCATCAAAGTCAAGTGTTACATTTAACTCTTTTGAATTAACTGTTTTATAGTGTGTTGCTATAGTATTGTTACTATCTTTTATGGCATAAGCTTTTAAAGCATAAGGATACCCTGCTACAAGTTTTAACTCTTGGGTTTGAGTATTATAGTTTGTAGCATAAGTTACTGTTTGATTATTTTCATCTAAATCATTTAGCTCTATACGATAATGAGTAGGTCTTATGGCAAAACTATCTCTACTATAACTATTATCTTTTTTAAAGCTAGAGTTACTTTCAAGATTTTCATAAGCCTCTTGAAGAGTATTAAATTTACTAATTGTTGTATTATTAACATCTGGAATATAATAGATTTTAAATCTAGCTTCTCTTGTAGCCTTTTGAATTTTTAAATCATCACTATCTTCAATAGGAAATCTACTTTTTAACTCCTCATTTGCATAATAGTAGCCAGTATAAAGAACATTGTTCTCATCAGTAGTATTCATATCTAAAAGCTCTATTTTAAAAAGAGTATTGTTAATATTGTACTCATCTTGACCATTATAAGAGACAATAGCATAATCAAAATCTTTATTGGTTATTTGAGTATATAGAGACTCTTTTTGTATTTGATTGTTTCCACTATTATTACTATCAACTCTCTCTATATTAAAATCATAGTCATCGTTAATGATAGTTCCAATACCAATATTTTTATCAATAACATATTTAGGATTCATCATAGGTGGAAGTTGAGGAGAGTATATCTCTACATAAAATTCTTCATCTCTCTCTACTTTTTCATCTCCATAAACAGTAACAGGTATATTAATACTCACTCCATTACTAAACAAACTCATACCCATTCCTATACCCTCTTGGGCTTTAAAGTCATGGTCACTACTAAGAGCTACTTCATGAGGAGGAACAACCTCATCTCCATCTCCATCAACAACTCTATAGTAAAAGATTGCTCCACTCATAGGACTCATATCAAATGGTTTATCTGCTGTTACAGTAAAGTTAAAGGTAGTCTCTCCACTATCTCCCTCTAACTCAGAAACATTGTTAATAGAGAGTCTTGGTGGATGAGGTGGTAGAGTAATATTGGCATCAGGACAACTTGTTCCATCATTATAAAAGCTCAAAGGAGCAAATGGTCTTGTAAAATAGACTTTACCTGATTGTGGCATAATCTCATAGAGTTTACCATCTTGTGATAGAGCTATTATTTTACCCTCTGCATCAGTAAAAATAAGTGAGATATAAGATGGTAAATCACTATGAGAACTACCAATAGTTGTAATTGTTCCATCTGATATTTTTATTTTAGCAAATTTATTATTTTCAAAACTACTATTATCATCATTATTTTGAATAAGCATAGTATAGAAATACTCTCCTGTAGTATCAATAGCCATATCCCAAAATCTTACAGAAGAAGAGAGAGTAATGGTCTTTACAACTTTTTTCTGTGTAATATCTATTTTATACATCTTATTATCTGCATTACCATTACTACTAACATAGTAAAAACCATCTCTATCGAACTCACCTGCATAGAGTTGAGTGTTAGGTAAGTCTGTAACCTCACCTAAATCTTTAACATTAGCATTTTTATCAATTTTAAGTAGATGATTACCATAAAGAGCATAAATAAAGTTATCTTGAACATTATATCCAATGGCATTATATCCACCATCACCACTTGTAAATCCATCTCCAATAGGTGCATAAGCTGTTCCTAAGGCATTAAAACCATGTAACCATGTAGCTCCACTATCATTATTGCCAGTTCCTAACTCTGAACGATTAGAGAGATAGAGTGTCTCATTACAAACAAATGGTTCTTGTTGTTGAATTTTACAACTAGGCAATCCATTATTTGGCTTTCCAAAAACAACATTGAACCCTGCTTTTCCCCCATATTGACCAGCATTTTTATTTTTTATATGTATAAACTTCATAATAAATTTACTTATATTTTCATGAACAAATTTTACAGTAGCATTCTGATTGAAATCTTGAGAATCTTCTATAAAACTATTTTTAAAAATTGACCAATTACCATTTTTTATACCTACAATATGAGTAGGATTACTAGTTTGAAAAAACTTATAATCACTACTCTTTATACTAATAGACTCTGTGCGATTAGCAAAATTATCAATATCGAACACTTGTGTCTCAAAATCAAATGAAATAGGAGTAGATGTTCCATGTTTTACAAATAAAAACTCTAACTCTGCACTATACTCTGTTCCTTTGTTGTCATCTCTTTTTTGGTCAATAAAGAAACCAACAGAGTTCTCATCTCCAATCTTTTGCAACTTAAAACCTTTTGGAACAGTACTCGTCTTATTGCTTGGCAAGGCAAGAGTACTTAACCCTTTGAGAGAAAGAACTCTTACCTTTAAATCTACATCAACTCCATTTACTGTCGCTACATTTTCATAAAGTGCTACAGTTCCAACAGAACCATCTCCTATTACATTATTATTTTTATCAAATATAAAATTGTCATTAAAATCTATAATATCAGAAGGTGCATCAGTACAATCCTCTGGACTAATAGATATCTCCTCATCATCATCTATAATAGTACCAACAACACTACTACTGTTAACAATAGCATTAGTAGCATCTATCAATTTTAAAGAGAAACTCTCATTGCTCTCTACATCTCTATCACCCTTAACTTTTACAAGAATAGAGCTACTATTGGCATCTTTAGGAATTAAAACAGAAAGATTGCTATCTAAAATATAATCCTCATTTGCTGTAGTGTTTATATCTGTAATCTCATAATGAAATACTATATCTTCAAGAGTTGGTTTACTTAAATTAATTGGGAAAATTAAATCTGTTGTACCACTGTTACCTTCTACAATCTCAGCAGAGTCCCCTAAACTAATAGTAGGCTCCCCACAACCTAAACTCTCTACTGTTACAGTAACTCCTTCTTTTTGAACACCATAATCACTAGTAAATTTAAGTGTAACTGAAGAGCCATCAATTATTAAATCATCTTGATTATTTAAATTACCACTATAAGCATGTTCCTCTCCATTTTCATCTATAATATATAGATAATCATAATCCTCTTCTGTTACTCCACTAAATGAAATTTTTAACTGTGATGCATTAGATATAGATATATTTTTTTGAATATTAAGATTATTATTATACGAAGAGTGTGTTGCTCCTTCAATCCATGAGTCACTATTTGTTGAAAAACTATAAGTACCACAATCTTTAGTTGTATTATTTTCACTAATTAAAG